>JAPOLP010000922.1 GCA_029977045.1 Planctomycetota bacterium | reverse complement strand
TGCAGCGTGACGCGGACCAGTAGGGAATGCTGGTCGCGGGGGACCGATTCAATCTCCAGGCCTTTGAAATGGTTTCCGGTGAGCGTGCCCGGAAAGCGTTCGACATTACCCGCGAGGATCCGAAGCTCCGAGACAGATATGGTCGCAACTCGTGGGGACAGAGCGTCCTGCTGGCTCGGCGGCTTGTGGAAGCGGGCACGACGATCGTCACGTGCCACTTCGGTGGCTGGGACAGCCACTGGAATCATCAGGGGACGATGGAACGTCATCTGCCGAACGTCGACATGGCTGTCAGCTCGCTGTTCGAGGATCTCGAACTGCGCGGAATGCTCGACAACGTCCTCGTGCTCGTGATGGGCGAGTTTGGCCGGACGCCGAAGATGAACGACGGCGGCAACGGCGGCCCGCCACTCAGCCAGGGGACTCCCGGTCGCGACCACTGGGGCAACGCGATGTCGGTTCTGATCGGCGGCGGCGGCCTCAAAGGCGGCCAGATCGTCGGCTCGACCAACCGGCTCGGCGAAGTTCCCCAGGATCGACCACTGCGGCCCGGCGATCTGCATCACACCGTGTTCCGAGTCCTCGGCGTCGATCCGCACCTCGCGTTCCTCGACCACGCAGGCCGGCCTGTGCCGGGTGTTGATCACGGAGCAGTGATCGACGAACTGCTCTAAGACGGTCCCGACCGGAAAACCTGTCGCCCTGTAGCGAAAGTCGCGCAGACTTTCGGTATACGGATGAGTTGTCGGTCGCCGAAAGTCTGCGCGACTTTCGCTACTGCCTTGCAGTGACGGGTAATTCAATCAGGCCGTAGGCGGCGGCCAGAAGCTTGAGTGGATGGACGCTGGGAGTCGTCGTTCCCTGTTCCATCTGGATGCGGCAACCGCTGCATTCGCTGGTGCCGAGAATCAGGTCCGGTTGCTGCATTCGCTCGATCAGTGCACTGCCGATTTGAAGCGACTCGTTAAACGTGTTGCGCGACAGGCCGAATGTGCCCGCCATTCCTGAGCAGCCTTTGTCGAGGCTGACGACTTCGAGGTCGGGGATCAGATTCAGCAGCTCGTGCAGTGGCTCGCCGCGGTTGATCGCCTTCAGGTGACACGGCGTGTGATAGCCGACTCGCAGCGGCAGCGGCCCAAAGTCAGTTCTCAGCTTTCCGGCCTGATGCAGCGAACGCAGGAAGTCACCTGCCTCGACCGTCTGCCGGGCGACAACGTCGACATCCGGATGCTCGACCAGCAGCGGGTAATCCTGTGTCAGCGACAGCGCTGCGGCGGGTTCCGTGCAGACGATCGTTAAACCTTCGCGAGCCAGTTCGCCAAGTTCCCGAAGATTGTCTTCGGCAACCGCCCGCGCCGCACCGAGATCCCCGGCTGAGATCAGTGCCATTCCAGAGCCAACCTGATTCTCCGGAATGTGTACGGGAATGCGATTGTGCTCGAGGATTGCCAGGAAGGCCGACGCGATTTCCGGGTCGTAGAAGTTCGCAAAGTGGTCGACGAAGTAGACGACGGCTCCACGTTCGACTGCCTGAGCAGGGCTCGTCTGCTCGCGAGACATCGTGCTGAGGAATGACCGGCTGGCAAAGCTCGGGACTTTTCGATCGCGATGAATGCCGATCGTCTTTTCCAGAATCCAGCGTCCCCAGCGAGTCGCCAGCAGGCCGTTGATCAGCCACGAATAGCGGCATCCCAGCAGCCCGAACGTGTGTACTCGCGACAGCCACCACGTTGCCCGATCGATCCCCGAGGCGTCGATTGCCTGCGCTTTCGCCTCGATCATCAGATGCGGGATCCGCACGCCGGTCGGACATTCGAGTTCACACTGTCGGCAGTTAAAGCACTTCTGTGTGAGCTGGTGAAACTCAGGCGATGCCAGCGTTGTCGGCCCGACCTGGCCTGCGAGCAGCGCTCGAAAGACGTTGACGCTCGATCGCGGGCTGCATTCCTCGGAAGGCTCTTCGCGAAAAAACGGGCACATCCGCTGCTCGTCACGCTGCGTCCGGCACGAGCCACAGCCGTTGCAGGCGTCGGTCACTTCTGCAAGGTCCTGCGGCGACCATTTCAACTGCAGCTGCACGAGTTCGGAGTCACGTGGAGTCGCCGGTCGAAACTGCGTCGCTGGAATCTCAGTCTGGGCAGTGACAATCCGGCCCGGATTCATGAGGTTGTGCGGATCGAAGATCTCCTTGATCTGGCGGAACACCTGGTACAGCGGACCGTACTGGCGTTCGACGAAGCACGATCGCGACTGCCCGTCACCGTGCTCGCCGCTGATCGTCCCGCCGAGCGACCAGACGAGTTCGCTGAGCTGTTCGGCCAGTGCCGTCATTCGAGGTCCGTCGGCGGCAACCGGCAGCGGCAGGAATGGCCTGAGATGAATCTGTCCCGAAGCCGCGTGTGAATACACCGACGCCGTCAGGTCGTTCTTCTGCAGGAGTTCGCGACCGCGAGCAAAGAACTCGGCCAGCGCTTCCGGCGGCACCGCAACGTCTTCGACGAACGGCAGCGGACGCGCGGCGCCCTTCATGCGGGAAAGCATCGGGACGACCTGCCGCGGCAGTTCCCAGAGAAACTCGACGCCATCGAAATCGTACGCTTCGACGGCGACTGCGACGTCGGGGACGACGGCTCTGGCCGCCTGAATCGCCATCGCGATCCGGTCCCGACACTGCTGCTCGCTGAAGCCGGTTTGTTCGACGAGCAGTCCGGCCTCGGCCCCGGCTGGAATCAGCCGCTCAAACCGCGAGTCGTTTTCCCGGCCGAGAGTCAGCAGCCGCCGGTCCAGCAGGTCACAGGCACTTGGCTGCTGCGGCGCGATTGCCTGCACAACGTCGATGGCCTGATCCATCTGCCCGAACGTCAGCAGCGCCGCTCCCCGATACTCGGGCAAAGGCAGCGTGTTAAGCGTCACCGAGGTAAACAGGCCCAGCGTTCCCTCGGAGCCCGCGAGCATTCGCGGCAGGTTGAGTTCCGTTTGGCGATACACTCCGCGGAGCAGGTATCCGGAGGTGTTGCGTATCAGTTGCGGCT
>JAPOLP010000806.1 GCA_029977045.1 Planctomycetota bacterium | reverse complement strand
GCGTCACGCGTCATGCGAACGACAGACTCCAGTTGCAGTTCCCCGGTCGAGTCTGACTTCAGTATGGCCTCGCACTTCAGGCACGAAACAGAGTCCGCTGTCGTCTCGATCGAATCGCCTCAACGATGCTCGGCTTCATGAGTTCCGCAACCGTTTTGACAACGGGAACAGCGACAGAGTTGCCGAACTGTCGGTAAGCCTGGGTGTCAGATACGGGGATCTCGAATTCCGCCCCACGAGGTGTATCGAATCCCATCAGGCGAGCGCATTCCCGTGGTGTCAGGCGACGCGGTCGTTTGCGTCTCCCTTGATCGATCAGAATCTCTGAGCCGTCCTTGTAGTACCGTGCAGACAGCGTGCGGGCGACGTCGTACGGACCGACCAGACCGAATCCGAATCCGTTGCCTTTTGCTCGATGCTTCGCCGCGTAGTTTTGCAGATACTGCCAGAGATGCTCCGTGAGCGTGTACTTCGATGCAACGGCGGCTTTCCTCCCCGTCGTGAATGGTTCTTCCGATTCCTCAGTTCCATCTTCTGGATGGAGAATCTGACCGAGACGGGGCCACGACTCCGGAGCAGGAGGCTTCAGTTTGTCGAAGCTGAATCGAACATCGTTGCGAAAACCGGCAATGAAGATTCGCTCTCGATGTTGAGGAACCCACGGTTTGGCGTCGATCACGCGAAAATCGATGCTGTATCCAAGTTCGTTTTCAAGCACGGACTGGATGACCTTGAATGTGTTTCCCTTGTCGTGACTCTGCAGGTTCTTCACGTTTTCGAGCAGAAATGCGGATGGTTGACGGTGCTCGATGATTCGAGCCACATCGAAGAACAGCGTCCCCTGGGTGTCACATCTGAATCCGTGCTGCCTGCCCAGTGAGTTCTTTTTCGACACGCCGGCAATCGAGAACGGCTGGCATGGGAAGCCGGCCAGAAGCACGTCATGCTCAGGGATGTCGCTGGCTTCGATCTCGGTAATGTCGCCAGCGACAGGGTGATTGCTGACGAAATTGGCCTGGTAGGTCTTGCGGCTGTGCTTGTCCCATTCGCTCGTGAATACGCAGCGCCCGCCGACGGACTCGAAACCCAGCCGCATTCCGCCGATGCCGGCAAACAGATCGATAAAGGTGAAATCTGCGTTGTCGCGTGGCTGAGGGTTGGCCTCAGCGGCCAGCCGTTGCATCAGGTCAAGCGCAGCTCGTCGCGGCTGCGACTCGCCTTTCTCCCAGCGATAAATCGTCCGAACGGTATACCCAGTGCGCTCAGCGGCCTCCTCAACGGTAAGGCCAGCTCTTTCCCGTGACTCTGAAAACTCGGACGTGAGAGGCGTTTCCATGTGCTCTTCCGTGAAGATGTTGCCTGCGAGGTCTCTGGGTCGATTTGTGACATTGTGACGCTGGCAGGTCTTCTGTCAAAGACGGGCACGTTCCTCGCCGGTACTCCGACGCGACGTGGATTGACTGGCGGTTCGTTGGTTGGCAGTCAGTGCCGTCATCGCGCGTTGACCTGCCAAAGCAGCCTTCCTCGATTCGGACAGTGCGAACGATTACCGGTACTCTGAACCGAAATCTGGAGATCGTCACCTGACTTGAAGTGCCACACGAAGTGTGACATGCGGGTTCACAAGCCACCGTTGACGTTGTCACTCATCGGCTGACGGCAGCTCGGTTACGACTCTAAAACCCGTGTAGCAGAACGAGTCGGCGGCTTCGGCGAAGCCTCGCCAGGAGCAGCGGGCAGTCACCGGGCTGTTGGTCCAGGCGCCGCCTCGCATCGAGCGCCAGTTGCCGTACTGGTCGTTGAGCGTTTTCTCGGGACCTTGCGGATCAACGGTAACGGCGGGCTGGGTGAGACTGCCTTTCTTTTGTGCGGCGGCGGTCAGGTCTGAGTAGTACTCGACGGTGTAGCGGTCGGAGCACCATTCCCAGGCGTTGCCGTGTGTGTCGAACAGGCCCCAGGGATTTGGTTTCAGGCTGCCGGTCGGTGCGGTGTGGACGAAGCCGTCTCCGTTGCCGGGTTCCAGACCGGCGATGCGCTGGCGGCTGACCATGCCGGGATGAGCGGCTTCGAGGGCCGCGTCGGCAACGTTTCCGTAAGCGTAGACCGAGTCCGGTTCGTCGCCACCGACGTACATCGTGTTTGTGCCGGCGCGCGCGGCGTATTCCCATTCGGCTTCTGTCGGCAGGCGATAGACGCGGCCTTCTTCCTTACTCAGCCACTCGCAGAAGGCGACGGCGTCGTGCCAACTGATGCAGACAACCGGATGGTTGTCCGTTTGAGGAAAGCCGGGAGTTCGCCAGGTGCAGTCGGGGCGGTTCTGAAACTGCTTCAGGCCGGACGGTTCGTTCGGCAGAAACTTGAGCGCTCCGCTGCCGCTGGTTTCAGCTGTTGTGCGGTAGTTCGTCGCGTCGACAAAGGCTCGAAACTGAGCGACGGTGACTTCGCGCTCGCCGATCAGAAACGGTTTGCTGATGCGCACCGGGTGAGCCGGGCTGATTCCGTGGTTGCGGTTGCGGGCGGTCGTCGAGAGCGGGTGGTACTTGCCGATCACGTTCTGGTCGGCGGCGCCGCGCAGGTACTCGCCGGGTTCAATCCGGACGAGTCGCAGGCCGATCGAGTTGGGCTCTGCGGCGAACGAACCGCGAGCCAGCGACACGACGGCGAGGAAGCAGACGGCGATCAGCAGACGGCAACGCATCTCAGCCCACCAGTTCCTGAATGACGCCCGGGCTGTCCTGGAAGTCGCTCGGCACGGCGACGCCGAAGCGGTCGAGCAGCGTGTGCCAGACGCTGGCCAGCGGTGTGTTGTCGGGCAGCTGGAGATGGCCCTGGTGCCGCAGGCCGAGTGCCTTCCCGCCGGAGACGAGTGTCGGCAGTCGGTCGCGGCTGTGTCCGATGCCCATGCCGCTGCCGAGCCCGAGCACGGCGTGATCGAGCAGCGACGCGTCGCCTTCCTTGATCGACGCAAGCCGGCTCAGGAAGTACGACCAGTGCTGCATGTAATACTCGTCAGCCTGAGCCAGGTCTTCGAGGTTCTTCGGATCGTTGCCGTGATGAGTCAGGGCGTGATAGTCGCGCAAGTTCCACTCGGCGAACGTGCCGCCTCGCAGTTCGGCGCGGACGACGTACGAAGCGACTCGCGTCGAGTCCGTCTGGAACGCGAGGGCAATCAGGTCGTACATCAGCCGGGCGTAGGCTTCGTACGAGAACGGCTCGTTCTGATCGGGAGTCATCGACTTTGAGTAATCGCCGATGCCGCCCAGCTCTGGAGTCGGGCGGCTCTTCTTCGACCACTGGACGACGCGTTCCAGTTCCCGTTCGAGTTCCCGCACCGAAGTCAGGTACTGATCGAGCTGCACTTTGTCCGCCTGGCCGAGCTTCTTCTGCAGACGCTGCGTGTCGTCGCTGACCAGGTCGAGAATGCTGCGCCGCCGCTGCCACTCGACGGACTGCCGGGCCTTCTGGTCGTCAGTCGGCTCGAAGAAAAGCCGCTGAAACAGAGCTGCCGGATC
>JAPOLP010000149.1 GCA_029977045.1 Planctomycetota bacterium | reverse complement strand
TTTACGGGAAGTGGCGAGCTGATGCGCAGGCCGTTGACCAGCGTCCCGTTCGTACTATTGAGGTCGGTGAGAAACAGCTCGCCGTTCATGCTCAGCAGTTCGGCGTGCTGTCCTGAGACAGTGTCGTTGGGAATGCTGAGGTTGTTTTCGCCGCGACGCCCAATGCGAAAGCGTCCGGGTGTCACGTCAACCGTTGCGACGGGACCATCAGTTGTCGCACGCCCGGTCAGCGTCCAGATCACCCGCGCAGTTTCCGCGTGACGATCCGAACCGCCGGTAGCGACTCCAGTCTCGTTTTCATGTTCGACGAGCGTGCTCATCTTTGTGCCTTAATTCGCATGGAACACCAATCAGAAGTCGCTCGTGCAAAGTACAACGAATGACGGGCAGGCCGCGTTAGACTCGCGCTGCCGTGATTCTTCTTCTTGGAGTTCTCACGCACACTGCGGCCCGCTGAGTGCGATGTGAGTGATGGCAAGCGGTCTCGCTGACGGGTTTCCGCCTCGCCATCTTCCACGCGAACATAGGTCACACTTCATCTCAATGGCCTCAGATTCACACTTGCGGGAAACCACATGGCATGAGATCGCAACACGTGACCGCACGACTTTGCTGATCGCAACGGTTACGACGCTGACTTTACGGTGTGGACAGGGAGAAACGATTTCTCTGACAGGCGAATCGCGTACCGGCAAATCCGGTGTCGCCAGAGTGGAGCAGTCGCGTCAGCGTGCTACTGAGCAGCTGGCGGGCTCAGGCAAACAGGCCTTCGATGACCTGGCCGTCGGCGATTGGTGTTGGACGAGTCAGCCGAGGGAAGTGCGTGCTGTGAGCGGTGATGCCCAGTGCGTGATAGATCGATGCACCGAAGTCTTCCGGAGTCCAGGGACGCGTGATCGGCGCGGCGCCGCTGCGGTCGGTCGCTCCGATGACGGCTCCGCGAGTGACTCCTGCACCGGCCATCAGCACGCTGCCGGCACTCGGGTAATGATCGCGACCGGCGTCCTTGTTGATCCGCGGTGTTCGACCAAACTCACCCATGACGACGACGAGTGTCGAGTCCAGCATTCCCCGATCGTCGAGATCATCGAGCAGCGCTGACAGCGACAGGTCAAGTTGCGGCAGGTTGCCTGGACCCGGTGTCGAGTGCCACTTGTAACTGCCGGGGATGTGGGCGGGTTCGTACTCGAAACTCATCATCGACTCGAACAGCAGATGATGATTGTCCCAGGTTCCGTTTGTCTGGCCAGCTCCGAACAGGCCGCCCTGCACGGCGTGGTTGATCGTGACGAAGCGGGCGCCAGCTTCGATCAGTCGCCGTGCCAGCAGGACGCGGTTGCCGTTGATCGAGTTGCCGTAGCGGGCTCGCGTCTCGGGCGATTCCTCGTCGAGGTTCATTGCCCGCTGCATCGCGCCACTGGTCAGTAGCTCGATCGCTTCACCAGAAAACTTCTCGTGCGCGGCCAGTGAATCACCGGCAACGTCACCGAGGCGGCACAGGCCGTCGAGCTGATCGAGCATCGATCGCCGATCCTCAAACCGGACAGATGCCTCATTGGTCTTTCCGAAGTCGATCTGCGGCGAAGCGGGATCGCCTTTGACGTTGAACGCATCGTACGCCGGGCCGAGATATCCCTGCGGCTTCGTATAACGAGCGGCGACCGGCAGCCCAAAGTGCGCGGGCATTCCGGGAACGCGGTTGCCATCAAGCGCTGAGATCAGACAGCCGAAGTTCGGGAAGTGCTGGCCGGCCTGTGGCGGATAGAATCCGCTGGCAACGTGCTGCGAGCCCGTGTCGTGCGATCCGCTTTTGCCTCGCCACGACCTGATGATCGAGACCTTGTCCATTCGCCGCGCCATCAGCGGCATCTTCTCGCAGATAAATGTGCCAGGGACGTTCGTCGCCGTTGGGTTCCAGATGCCGCGAATCTCCGGCGGGGCATCCGGTTTTGGATCGAACGTCTCAAAGTGAGAAGCTCCTCCGGCCAGGAAGATGAACACGCAGGAGACGTCGGAGCGCTTTGTCGTGCCAGCGGCCTGAGCTTCCAGCAGCCGGAACAGGTTCAGACCGAACATGCCGACGCCAACCTGCAGGGCGGCTCGGCGAGTGAAACCGTCGGGAACCAGCAGAGGCGTTTCAGCGGGAATTGACATGTCAAACTCCGGTTTGCCTGCCTGCCGTCAGCTTTTGAGCAAAGACGGCAGTGCTGGCGAGCAGTCAGTCTGAATCAGGGGCGACGGGATCTCACAGCATTCATCGGAACCTGGTCACGACAGTTCTGCAACAGTTTCCGTCGCTTTTACGATCACTCAGCCGGTGCGTGTGCCGATTCGACTGACTCTGCGGCTGCCGATTCAAATCCGGAGATCACGGCACAGCCACAGGAATCGCTCCACACGTTGACCATCGTGCGGCACATGTCGAGCACCCGGTCGACGGCGATGATGATGCCTTGAGCTTCCAGCGGCAGGTTCACGGCCTGCAGCACGATGGCCATCATCACCAGCCCAGCGTGCGGGATACCGGCTGCTCCGACACTGGCCAGCAGCGCGGTAATTGCGACGACGATCTGCTGGGCGATAGTCACGTCACCGTGATACGCCTGCGCGATAAAGAGCACGGCAACGGCCTCGTACAACGCCGTGCCATCCATATTGATCGTTGCTCCCAGCGGCAGGACGAACGAGCTGATTCGATTGGACACGCCGGCTCGTTCTTCAACGCAGGTCATTGTCAGCGGCAACGTGCCGTTTGACGACGCCGTTGAGAAAGCGGTCATCAGCGCGGGACTCATTGCGCGGGCGAAGTCGAGCGGCGAGCGTTTCGCGACAAGCTTGACGATCAACGGCAGCGTCACAGCTGCGTGAATCACCAGAGCCAGAAACACCGCGAGCATGTACCAGGCGAGCGTGCCGAAGATCGCCAGGCCCTGCGACGCTGTCGCGTAGACCATGAAACAGAAGACGCCGATCGGGGCGAGCGAGATGACGGCCATCGTCAGCCGCATCATCACCTGGAATGCTGCCTCGAAGAATTCCCGAAGCGTGTCGGCAGTGCGGCCTCCGGTGCGGATGATAAAGACGCCGAACAGAATGCTGAACGTGATGATCGACAGGAAGCTGCTGTCGACAAGTGCTCGCAACGGATTCGTCGGAATCATGTTGTCGATCAGGCCGAGCAGGATTCCGGTCAGCGACTGGTCTCCACCAGCAAGCACGGCTTCGGTTCCGCCCGGCAGGTCTGCTCCGATTCCCGGCCTCAGCAGGTTGACGATGATGATGCCCGTCGTGATCGCCAGCAGGCTTGTCACGAAGTAGTAGCCCAGCGTGCGGCTGAACATCGCACCGAAGCGACTGGTGTTGTTGAGCCCCGCGACGCCCGTGATCAGCGACGTCACGATCAGCGGCACGGTGATCATCTTGAGCAGCCGCAGGAACAGATCGCCGCCGTACTTCGCGGCTGCCGTCAGCTTTCGCCGCACTCCGCCGCCGTGTTCTGCGTAAATTGCCTGCCAGTGTTCCGGCAGTTCATCGACCGTCGAGGCTTTGACGGAACTCGTCACCGGACGAGCGTTATGCCGCCGCGAATAGTCGATCGAAATGTGTCCCAGCGTTTCCGTGATGACGATCGAACGGTGCGTCACTTCAAGCTCGACTGTTTGTCCGTCGCCAACCGCGTCGTCAGTCAGTCCCGGAAAGGCAGCGAGAAGTGCCTCTTCCGAGCCGAAGCGCCGACGGACGGTTTCCAGGCCGGCAGGATCATTGACGTCAGCAAACACTGCCGTCGGCTGCGAATCAGCGTTGCCCTCGGCCATGGCCGTCACGGAGACAGTGAGGTTTTCATCCGGCAGTTCGATGGCTCCGGGATTGATCAGCACGCCCGCGATCGTGCCGACCGCCAGGGCAATCAGAATCTGCCAGTGCAGGGCGAGCCTGGAATCTTCCCGTTCGGACATCGTCAATCGGCCTCGATTGGAGTTGCGCGAAGTTGAATCGCATCGACAAGTGGCTGCGACTGATGCAAGGTTGCGGCAGAGTAGCGGGTCGCGTCACGTTGAGGGATGGCGGGACGCAACCTTGTTAAGTGAGGCGTAGTGCTGACCAGAAAAGGCTTCACGCAAAAGAAACGCCGCGTGTCCGATGGCAATCGGTCACGCGGCGTTTTTCTGAGAGATGACGCTTCGGGCTGTGCTCGCGATTGAGCAAGCCGCTCAGTTAGCGGTCAAAGCGATCGTACTGCGACGGCGCCGAGATCTGCTTACTGGCTTGCGGCTGTCGTTCAAAGCTCCAGGCATGTGGCGCCGGTGCCGGCTGAGATGGCGGGGCTTCCTGAGCTGGCTGCGTGATGCCGGGCTGCAGCTGATGCTGGGCGGCGGGCATCGGTGGTCGGCTGTGTTGCGGCGGCTGATAGGTAGGCAACATATGCGGACGCGGCATCGCCATCGGTGTCTGCGTGTGTATCGGATGCTGCGTCATCGGAGCGGCGTATGTTTGCGGCTGCAGCGGCTCGTAAGCCTGAACGGTCGCTGGCGGGGCAGCTGGCTGCGACAGGAACTGATTCGGCATATCGCGGTAAATCCACTCTTGAATGCAGTTCCATTCGTTCTGACAGGAGGGGCAGTGACACGTCGTACCGTGCCGAGCTGCCTGCAGACGCGCTGCCAGAGTCAGCGAGACCCTCGTCTCGCAGGACGGGCACAGCGTGTAGAAATCGTGTCGTTGTCTCATCGGTCGTTCTCGTCGGTTCAGTTCGTGAGCAGTTGACGGTGGCTGGCTGGCTCGCCCGGCACAGAGCAGCACGCGATCATTACGGGCAGACGAGGCCTTCGCGGATCGCGTAGCGAGCGAGGTCGACGCGATCGTGAATTCCCAGCGACTGCATGATGCGATACTTGTGGCTGTCGACCGACTTCACGGAGATATGCATCTTGCGAGCGACGTCCTTGACGCTGAGCCCGAACGCTAGATTCCGCAGCACTTCAAGCTGCCGATCAGAAAGTTGCGTCAGGCGGCTTTCGAATTGCGCCTTCATCTGGCCGGTTCCCGGATCGACGCTGACTCGTTCACGAATCGCTTCCGAGAAGAACGTTCCGCCGCTGGCAACTTTTTGAACGGCTGTCAGCAGACTCGTCAGAGGGTCGGTCTTCAGCACGTAGCCGGCGGCTTTGGATCGCAAAGCCTGCTCGATGTAAATGTCGGGCATCGCGGCGGAGTAGAAGACGACGCGGGTTTCCCGCTGTCGCATGGCGAGGTCGCCGGCAATCTCGAAGCCGCTGCGGCCATCCAGATCGATTTCCAGAATGGCAACGCGTGGCCGGGTTTCCATGAGCATGCGGATGCCGTCCTCGCCATTCGAGGCGACGCCGCTGACTTCGCAGTCCGGCTGGCCCTTCATCAGCATGCTGATCGCGTACTGGGTGACTTCCTGCGGCTCGATCACGCCGACTGTCAGAGTTCGTCGCTGAGTGTCCGAAATCATCGCATTTCCTTTTTTCTGCCCGAAACAATTGCTGGCCTAAACTGAAAGCCAGTCAGGAGCGAGACTCTCATCCCATCGGGCAAACGCCCCACGTCTGCGATATGAGATCGGGGAATTACCGCACGCATTCTGAGGGGGGAACCCCTCCATTAGCGAAATTGCGGTGATGCGCCGAAATCCAGTGAGTCCCATGGCAACAGAGTGCCACTTCTGCGGAGAGTTACCTCCTGTTTTCTGCTGTTAAGACTCATCTGGGCTCTTTCATGGCGGAAGAACGCCTCAACTCCTGCGCGACTTTGCCTCTTATGCAGGGAGTAATACCCAGTGTTCGCACGAGCCCCACGGGTTCTGCGTGAAGTCGCACCGCGTCGCAGCTGATCGAAAGATATACGCGTGCAGCGTCACCCGACCGGCCTTGCTGCTGGATCCGTGGCTTTCGTACGATCCTCGACTCAGTCAACCTGCCTGGCTTACTTAGACTGCCGACTCAAAAGATCGCTTTCGGGCAATGGAGTTCCCGTATGAATTCGTTTGCGTCCCGTATCGACGGGCCGGTCGCAGTCATTGGCGACGTTCACGGTCAGACAGACGAACTGGAAACCGTCCTGTCGCGACTCAGGAAACTGCCGGATTTCGACCGACGGTGGCTGGTCTTCATTGGCGATCTGGTCGATCGAGGTCCCGATCCTCGTGGAGCGTTGGAGATCGTCTGCGACCTGATGGAGAGCCACCCGCGCACCACCGTCATCGCAGGTAACCACGAGCTGGCAATGGGCGGGGCACTCGGCCTGATGCCAACTCCGGACTACGCCGAGTGGAACACGCGCTGGGTGCGGGACTATCTCTCGGAAAGTACGTTTGAATCGTTCGGCGTCGAACACGGCGACCTCTCTGGCCTGAGAGCCCAGCTGACTGAGCGACATGTCGACCTGCTATCCGGCCTGCCGTGGTGCGTCGAGCATCCGGAATTTCTGTTCGTCCATGCCGGCCTGGATCCAAACACGCCGTTCCAGATGCAGCTGCGTATTCTGCGTCAGAAAGATTTCACTCTGAACCGTCCGCCGTGGCTGTGCTCAAAGAGTTTCGTCAGTGCTCCCGTCCCACCGGACTGCCCGGTGGCTGTCGTAAGTGGCCACGTTCGCGTGCCTGAAGTGTCGATCCAGCCAAAGCGAATTCTGATCGACACAACCGGCGGCGAATCCGGCGACCTGAGCTGTGTGTTGCTGCCGGAAAAGAAAGTCATCACCAGCGGCGTCGAGCACCGTCCGCGTACTCCGCAACCCGTCGCCGCCGGACAGTCATCCGGCGGCGAAAAGGCCTGGTGGAAGTTCTGGTAGCGGAACTCGCTGGCAGCGAACGTTCGCGCTGAGGCTGTTGGTTGTCTCAGCCAGCGGAATGTTCCCATACCGGGACGTTCTGAATGGCGAACCTGCTCGACCTACCGATCGAGGAACTGCAGCATCGCCGATCGGCCTGCGGCGACGAGTGCGTCGCGGCGTTCGGGGGTCATGTCGAATTCGGTCGTGCCGTAGCCTTTGGCCGGCAGGTGGCAAACCAGACTGGCGTGAGCATCCATGATCCGCTTGTCGTGCGCGGTCGTGCAGGTGTCGACGAGACGGCGAATCCGGCCCAGAACACGGGAGTCAGCCAGCGGCCCGGTTGCCTCGGGAACTGGCGGAGCGTGCGGGACATCGACCGTTTCGTCGATCAGCAGGCCAATGATCCCTGCGTCGCCTGCCGGACGCGGCCCCATGACCTGAGTCACTTCCGGCGTGTCGTCGGTAACCAGTTCCAGCGGGAAGTTCGACAGCAGCCCGCCGTCAACAAAGATGTTGCCGGCCAGCGATTCACCGAGTTAACTGCCCCAGCCAGCCTGCCAATGAACTTCCTGCCAGACGAACGGAATGCTCATCGTCATGCGCACCGCGTTGGCAACCGGAATGTCCGGAGCGGTCCGATGATTGAGCACCCTCATTTCCTGAGCAGTCGTATCTGAACTGACGACAGACAGATCGGTCTGAGTCAGATCGAAGAACTCGCGGAGTGTCGCTGTCGCAAAAGCCGGGTTCTTCGCTCCGAGTTTCTCCCGCAGCCAGTTGAGAAAGTTGTCGCCCTTGTAGAGGCCACCGCGTTCAATGAACGAGAAAACTCGCCGGAACCGCGGATTCTCATTCAGCAGGTTGAAGATCTTGTGATCAACCTTGTTTTCAAGCCAGCCATGGACGAACGGCACATCGATTTCGCGAAAGACATCGAACAGCAGACTCTCTTCAATCGTCTCCGGAGCAAATTCTTCCGGCGTATCCATGAATGAAGCGAACCGCGGACGCCCGTCGGGACCGGTCTCGCTCATAACCTCGACCATCTCGTCCGGCGAATAGCCAGCAGCGATAAACGTTGCGGTGATGGCTCCAGCTGAAGTCCCCAGAAGCCGCCGGTGCGTGTGCCCTCGTTCGGCCAGAACTGCCAGAGCCCCGGCGAAGACCATTCCCTTTGCTCCGCCACCTTCAAACACCAGATCAAACTGAGCCATTGCATCATCTCCTGAGGCTGGGATGCCCGAGACCGGACAAGGCGGTTTCTGGCAATGTAACCACGTCACAAGAGGAGACAATGAACGAACCATATTCACCGTCTGAAGTCAGCCCTCAGTGACCAACTGAGTTTCTGGGCCTGCGCAAAAGAAAACCGCAGACGGGTTGCCGCCTGCGGTTTGGAATTCAGTCAGACAATTCAGATCTTTGGTTCCCAGCCGGGTTCGTATTCGCGTTTCCACAGGCCCATCGCTTTGTCATCGCCGATGATGTGGCCGTCTTTGCTGCTGCAGTTCAGAGTTCGACCGGTGCGGTGAGCGATGTTGCCCAAGTGGCAGAGCAGCGTACTCTTGTGGCCCGACTCGATTTCCTGGTTGAGCTTCATCGGCGTGTCGTTACGGATGCAGGTCACGAAGTTGTCGATGTGCTCGACGTCGCCCTGATTACCTTTGATCTGGTCAGCGAGCTTGTCGACATCGTTGTAGATCGAAACGTTGCCACCGCCTTCGATGACCATCGCGCCGGTCTCGCCGTAAAATGTGACAAAAGCGTTGGGGTGTCGGTTGCAGCTCATACCGTCCCACGAGATCGACTTCTTGCCTTCAAACTCGTACGCCACGTTGTGCGTGTCCGGAGTCTGCTGGTCGTCATCGAAACGGTAACGACCGCCGGCTGAAGTGACTCGGATGGGATAGTCGACCTGCAGGCCCCAGCGGCACAGGTCCAGCGAGTGGACGCCGTTGTTGCCGAGTTCGCCGTTGCCCCAGTGCCAGAACCAGTGCCAGTTGTAGTGAATCTGGTTGTCGTGATAGGGCACGCGCGGAGCCGGCCCCTGCCACAGGTCGTAATCGAGATTGTCTGGCACTGGAGCCGGCTTGCCGCGACCAATCGAACCGCGGGCGTTGCCGTACCAGGAGTTTGCGTGATAGACGCGGCCAATCACGCCTTCGTGCAGACGCTGCATCCCTTCGATGATGGGAACCGAACTGCGGCGCTGCGTCCCCATCTGCACGCACCGCTTGTATTTGCGGGCTGCCTGCACCATCAGTTCGCCTTCCGCCGGGTTGTGGCTGCAGGGCTTCTCGACATAACAGTGCTTGCCCGCCGAGCACGCGAGGATCGTTGCCGGTGCGTGCCAGTGATTCGGCGCGGCGCAGATCAGAGCATCGATTTCCGAGTCATCGAGGATCCGGCGGAAGTCTTCGATCGGCTTCGGCTGCTGCTCAGTGTTTTTCGTGATGAAGTCCGTGCCGGCGGCGAGACGGTTCTTGTCGACGTCGCAGAGATAACGAAGCTCGATGCCGGACTCTTTGCCGAACCGGTCCGCGAGGGACTTGCCGCGGCTGAGGCCCATGACGCCGACGACGACGCGGCTGTTCGCTTCGTTCTGAGCGATCGCCCGGCCTCGCGTGACGAGATAACCGGCCGTGGTCGCTGCCGCGGCTCCGTTTAAGAACTGACGTCGATCAAGTCCGCCGGACATGGTCTCAACTCCCTGTGTGAGTAGCGTTGCGAGTTCGCCGTCGGTGCGGCGTGAGAGACGTTACTGCCTGCCGGGGCAGTCTGTGAACTGACTGACCGAATGCGCGGCCCGCGGCGTACCGCTGCTGTTCTGTGTGGCGATGAGTTCGTTACTTCAGCAGCACGATGTTGCACCAGTTCGCGACGTCGGAAACTGAACCTCGGTCCGCAAAGCCGACGCTCAACGTCAGCCGGGCGATGCCTGAAACATCGAGCCGGGGAAGATCAACGGAACCGGACTTCACCGTGACCGTCTCGCTGCGCCAGAACGTCCGGCCATCGCCAGCAATTTCAAACTGAACGCTGCCGGCTGGACCTGCGGCGTCATCGACTGCGACCTGGCCCAGCAGCGTTTTGAAACGGGCGTCGAGGGCGAAGGCAATCGTCGAGCCACTCGTGGTTCCAATGCCTGTTGCGACAGGAATGCCTCGAA
>JAPOLP010001179.1 GCA_029977045.1 Planctomycetota bacterium | reverse complement strand
TGAAGTTCGTGCCGTTCGAGGAGCGCTACCCGCCCGAGTGGTTCTTCGATCCGAATGCCGACAGCCCGCGACTCGAACCTGACGCCGTGCCGATTCACGAAACGTGGCAGGCGATGGAAGAACTCGTCGCTGCGGGGCTTGTCAAAGAGATCGGTGTCTGCAACTTCGGTGTCTCGCTGCTTCGCGACCTGCTCGCGAGTGCGAAGATCCCACCGGCGGTCCTGCAGGTTGAACTGCACCCGTACCTGACTCAGGAAAAACTGCTGCGCTTCTGCAGCGAGTCCGGCATCGCGGTGACGGGCTTCTCGCCGCTCGGAGCCCAGTCGTACTTCGCGCTGAACATGGCCGGTCAGGACGAGTCAGTTCTTGAATCCGAACCTGTCCGGCAGATCGCAGCAACTCACAATCGCACGCCCGCGCAGGTTGTGCTTCGCTGGGCAGTGCAGCGAGGAACGGCCGTCGTCCCGAAAACCAGCCGCGTTGAACGGATGCGCGAGAACCTCGCGATTGATGACTTCTCGCTGACCGACGACCAGATGGCAGCGATCTCCGCTCTGAACCGCAACCGCCGCTTCAACGACCCCGGCGACTTCTGCGAAGCAGCGTTCAACTCGTTCTTCCCGATTTACGAGTGAGCAGGATCGCTGAGAGCTGGATTGCGATCGTCCGATTCATTGAGAACCGGATGCTCACGCGTGCCAGCTAGCTGGTCAGAACTCGGCGGACATTGGGCTCGTGCCCTGGCGTTAAACGAAGTGGTGGAGTGAACTGGCCATGAAGACGAATCGCGTGTTTTCGCTGATGGTCCTTGTCGTGGCACTGCCTGCGATGCCGGGTTTCGCTGCGGATTACTCAGCGGCGATCGAGCGGCTGCGGACGGCGATCCGGCACGAGGTCGAGCAGAAGCAGTTGCCGGCGTTTTCGATCTCGCTGGTCGATGGCGAGCAGGTTGTCTGGGCGGACGGGTTCGGGTTTCAGGATGCCGCTCAAAAGATTCCGGCAACTGCTGACACCGTTTACCGCGTCGGTTCGGTCTCGAAGCTGTTTACCGATATCGCCGTCATGCAGCTTGTCGAGACTGGCAAGCTCGATCTCGACAAGCCAGTGACCGAGTACCTGCCGGAGTTTCAGCCGCAGGATCCTTTCGGCATCCCAATTACGCTGCGACAGTTGATGTCGCACCGGTCAGGTCTCGTTCGCGAATCGCCGGTCGGGCACTACTTTGATTCCGACGAGCCAACGCTGGCCGCGACGGTTGCCAGCCTCAACCAGACAAAACTGGTCTACAAGCCGGAAACTCGCACGAAGTACTCGAACGCCGCCGTCGCGGTTGTTGGAGCGGTCCTCGAATCACAGCTCGACGTGTCGCATCCCGACCGCGTCCGGCAGACGATTCTCGATCCGCTGAGCATGAACGCGAGCAGCTTTGTCGTCACGTCGTCCGTCAAACCGAACCTCGCCACCGGCTGGATGCGCACTTACGACGGTCGGCGGTTTGAAGCACCCACGTTTCTGCTTGGCACCGGCCCGGCGGGCAATCTGTATTCGAGCGTTCGTGACCTCTCGAAGTTTCTGACCTGCCTGTTCGACGAGGGACGCACTGCCGACGGGCAGATTCTCAAACCGGAAACGCTGCGGCAGATGCTGACGCCGATCGAGGACAGCGACGGCAAGCCTCAGAGCTTCGGGCTCGGCTTTCACATTCAGGATCTCGACGGCCACACG
>JAPOLP010000819.1 GCA_029977045.1 Planctomycetota bacterium | reverse complement strand
GACGAAGCGGACGCCGCGTTCGATCAGGCGGCGAGCCATCAGGCAACGCGTGCCGTACGACTTCGTCGTCGCGTTATCGAGCCCGTAGAGCTCCTGCGTCACTTCAGTTTCCTGCGTCAGGTCGAGTGCGTCGGTCGCGGCCAGCTGCATCCGGCCAGCGAGTTCAAACGACGCGATACGGGCTTCGAGTTCCAGTTCGCCGGGCCGTTCGGCTTTGTGGCGTTCGTTGAGCTGCCGCAGCAGACGGGCTCGGGTCTCTTCGACAGACGCCGGACGAGGCTGCTTCGGCGTGAGGTTCAGTACCGGACTGCCCTGTTCGCGGAAGACGGTGCCCTGGTACTTCGGCGGCAGCCAGCCGCTCGACCAGTTGCGAACACCATCAACCGACGGCCCACCAGGATCAGGCAACGCGACAAACGCCGGCAGATTTCGATTCTCACTACCGAGCCCGTACGCCGCCCACGCTCCCAGAGTCGGACGCCCGGCAACGGTCATCCCCGTCTGAGCCATCCAGATCGCCTGCTCGTGATTCCGGTGCTCAGTAAACATCGAACGCACGACCGCGATCTCATCCGCGTGCTGGGCAACGAACGGTTGAATCTCAGAGAACTCGATGCCGCTTTCGCCATACTTCCGAAAGCTGAACGGCGAACCCATCAGTCCCTTGGTCCGGTTCTCGTCATCGGCCACTTCATTCGGGGGTGCCTGCCCGTCGAACTTGTTGAGCAGCGGCTTCGGATCCAGCAGGTCCACATGGCTTGGTCCGCCATGCATGTAGAGCTGAATCACCGCCTTCGCTTTTGGCACAAAGTCCGGCCCGGCAGGCTGAGCAGAAACGGCCGCATGAGCCGAATCGCCCAGCAATGAGCCGAGCACGAGACCGCCGAAGCCAGCACCAAACTGCTGAAGCATTTCACGTCGATTCGGGGCAAACATGTTTGACGTCATTAGTTTCTTTCCATCCGGAGACACGGCACCTGCAGCGAGCCGATCACTTCACGATTCAAGACGTGCTGTTAACTCAGCACGTTTCTGCAGATAACGCTTCTCAGATTGTCGATAACGTCGTGCCTTATCTTTCTCTGCAGCCGACGACTTGAGCGTGCTAACAATGCCATTGATTCCGAATGCCGGGAAGGCCAAAGCCACGACTCCAAACGGAAAGGCACTGATGGCAATCACTCCGGTAATTCCGGTAGCCACAAGCGTCCAAAGAACAAGAAACGAAACGCTCGTGGCGGTACCCCTCGCTGAAGCGGCTTCCTCAGGTATCCTCAAAGAACCATTTGGACCGGCGACCATGAGCTTTTCCCGTTCAAGCTGCCATAACCGGTCGAGAGCAGCTAACTGGTTGTGAAGGCTCAGATCACTGAGCTGTTCACCGATTTCTTCAGTCTTCTCAACAAGTAGGTCCATCGCTTCCGTGAACGTGACACTTTCGCTGCGATTCACAGCGAGCTGCGTGGAGCAGTGGTTGCAGGTGACGTAGTTAGCTGACTCGGGAACTTCCAGCGGGGCTCCGCAGGAATTGCAGGCGAGTTTTTCGAGCTTCATCGGGGCGGCCCTCAGTCGACGTAAACGAATTCGTTGGCACTGAGCAGCATGTGGCAGACGTCAGTCAGTGCCTGTTTGCGGCAGGCCGCCTTTACGTCGGGTTGTTCCCGCAGATCACTCGCCCGCTGGGCGAGGTAGTGCGACGTCAGTTCGTTGAGATGGCCGCTCAACAGAGCCTGTTCGTCGGCTGTTGCCGGGCGGGCGAAGGCAGTCAGAACGGCGTGGTTGATCGGAACGTCAGGCTGCTCGGCGAGGACACGATCGGCGAACGCTGTCGCGGCACGGACCATCGCGTCGCTGTTGAGGATGGTTAGAGCCTGCGTCGAGACGGTCGACGTGCTGCGCTGCGTGCAGTTGATCGAGATCGTTGGCTGGTCGAAGACCTGTAGCATCGTTTCGGGACGGAGCCGCAGAATCTGCACGTAGACCGAACGGCGGTTCTGGTCGGAGCCACCAGCGACGATGACTTCGCCGTCGCCCTGTCGCGCGACCGGCTGCGACGTGCCCCGCATTCGTGAGTTCAACGTGTCGGCAACCGCCAGCACGCTGTCGCGGAGCGGCTCGGCTTCGAGGCGACGCAGGTTCTGACGCCACAGCAGGTGGTTGTCTGGATCGGCAGCGAGGCCTGCATCGCGGTGCTCGCTGGTGACGCGAGATCGCTGTTGCCAGGCACTCGATGTCAGAATCATTCTGTGAACGTGTTTGATGGACCAGCCGCTGCGGACGAACTCGGTCGCCAGCCAGTCGAGCAGTTCCGGGTGCGACGGTGGGGCTCCAGAAACTCCGAAATCATCCGGCGTCGAGACAAGGCCGCGACCGAAGTGGTGCATCCAGATGCGGTTGACCATCACGCGCGCCGTCAGCGGATGCTCGGGCTGAGTCAGCCAGCGGGCAAAGGCCAGCCGCCGACCGCTGGTCTTCTCAGAAAGTCGCTCGGACCAGTCGAAAGCCTGCGGCGTTCTCAGCGACGAGATGACGCCCGGCTTGATCTCCGGACCGGGCACCAGCGGATCGCCGCGCAACAGCACGTTGGTCACCACTTCGCCCGGCGTGTCATACAACGCGCGAACTTCGTCAAAGACACGTCGCCGCGACTCTTCCGCCGCGACCTTCGCAGTCAGGTCAGCGGTTCCGGTTTTGAAGTCGTCGTACGCCGCCAGCGCTTCGTCGAGTTCTTTAGCCGTTGGCCTGAGTGTCTTCTCGAACTTGTCGGCAAGGTACTTCTGCACGGCGCTGCGTTTGTCGGCGGCGGCTGCGAGAGCAGCTTTGACGTCCTCGCGGATTTCCTCGGGCAGCTTCGCCAAACGCTCGTCGAAGAGCCGCTGCGTAAACGTTGTCTTCAGGGCGGTGAGTTCGTCCTTGAGTTTCCTGACAGCCGCGTCGACCTCAGCGTTGTGCTTCGCGGCGGCGTCTTTCTGCAGCTTCGTCGCGATCGGCAGGCGACGGTTCATCTGCGGGATCCAGTCATCCGGGCGGTACGCGGGAGTCAGGATCGCTTCGAGACGAAAGTAGTCGGTCTGCGGGATCGGGTCGAACTTGTGGCTGTGGCAGCGCGCACACTGAATCGTCAGGCCCATCGTCGACGAGCAGACGATCTGCAGCGTGTCGAAGATCGTCGGATAGAAATACTGAGCCGCCGCGTTCTTGATCGTCTTGAAGTCCGGGCGGCTGGGATCGGCGGCGGTTCGCAGATAACCCGTCGCAACGATCCCCTCGACGACGTCGTCCGGCAGCTCGTCGAGGGTCGCTTCGGCGGTCCAGTAGTCGGTCAGTTCGTCGCCGGCAATCTGCTCCTGCAGAAAGCGGTCGTACGGCTTGTCGCTGTTGAACGCGTTGATGACGTAATCGCGGTACCGCCAGGCGAGCGGCAGCGCCCGGTCCTCGTTGAGAAT
>JAPOLP010000839.1 GCA_029977045.1 Planctomycetota bacterium | reverse complement strand
CACTGCTGCTGGGAGCGATCCTCAACTTCGTCGTGCTGGCTCCGTGGATGGTCGAAGCCGGCGAGATTCAGCGGACGGCTGCGGGGACAGTCACCTTCCGGAATATCACCGTGTGGTCGCTGTGGCCGGGCGTGGCCGCAATGGTCGTGGCGTCGTTTGTGCCGCTGTTCGCAAAGCCCAAGGTCTTCCTCACCGCTTTCCACGGACTGCTGGTAAATAAGCAGGCCGGCAGCGACGTCCTGAAGCACGTCGAGTTTCCGCTGTGGATTTCAGTCGTCGGCATTCCCGTGATGAGTCTCGTCTGCGCCCTGCTGGCCCGCTGGTTCTTCGGCATCGAGGTCTGGGTCTCGCTGGTCGGCCTGCCGCTGACGTTCGTGCTCTCGCTGGTCGCGGCCAACTCGACGGCGCTGACGGGAACAACGCCGGTCGGCGCCACCAGCAAGATCACGCAGTTGTTTTACGGGCTGGTCCGGCCTGGTGACATCAAGGCGAACCTGGCGACGGCGGGCATCACGGCGGAAGTAGTGAGCAACTCGTCGAACCTGCTGATGGACATCAAACCGGGTTACATGCTGGGAGCCAAACCTCGGCAGCAGGCGATCGGCCACATCATCGGCATCTTCAGCGGTGCTATCGCCAGCACGCTACTGTTCTTCCCGCTGTTCATTACCGGACAGGGTATCGACCCGGCACAGCCCGAAACGATTGCCAATCTGCAGTCCGAGAAGTTCCCCATGCCGTCCGTCACGGTGTGGAAAGGCGTGGCCGAAATCCTGTCGAAGGGCCTGGATCAGCTGCCGGACTCGGTCATCACCGCGGTCATCGTGGCTTCAATAGCCGCGTTGATCCTGGAAGTTTTGCGAATCGCGACACGCAACCGCCTGCCGCTTTCGCCGGTCGCGATCGGTCTGGCCTTCGTGATCTACTTCCGATCGTCGTTCTGCATGTGGCTGGGAGCGTTCCTGCTGTGGCTGCTGGGAGTGGGCCGAATCCACGGTGAGAAAGCCCGTGACAATCTGTGGGTCAACAACCACGAATCAATCTGCGCCGGCATCATCGCCGGAGCCAGCTTGATGGGCATCATGGATATCGTCATCGGCGTGTTCTTCCTGTAGCAGACAACCGACAAGCAACCGGCCTTCAGTGCGTTTCGCTCACTCTGCGTCACTCTTTCCCGTAACACGGTGTCCCATGAAAACGCTTCTGCTACTTACGGTTCTCTCACTCTTCTGTCTCTGCCCGGCCCATGCCGCTGAGCCGCAGCCGGGTGACACGAAGAAACTGGATCTGGGCAACGATGTGAGCCTTGACCTGGTCTACATCGCGCCGGGCAAGTTCCTGATGGGGAGCACTCCCGAGGAAAAGAACTGGGCGACGGGGATCGAAGGCGGAGCACAGCCTGGAACCGTTCGCGAGATGTACGAAGGCGAGCCGCGGCCGATGCGGGTCAGCGAGGGATTCTGGATGGGCCGCACCGAGGTCACACGAGGTCAGTTCCGACAGTTTGTTGAGGAGACGGGTTACGTCACCGACGCGGAAAAGCCAGGTGGCATGACGCAGGTCTTCGACCATCAGTGGGATCGGTACTATCGCGATGGGACGATCGTGCATCCGTGGAAGTCGGTGTCCGACAAGAGCTGGCGCGATCCCGGTTTCGAGCTGCCGCAGAAAGACGATTACCCGGTCGTGTGCGTCAGCTATCAGGACATGAAAGCGTTCTGCCGCTGGCTCACCGGGAAAGAAGCCAGGGCGGGTCAGCTGGCTGAGGGAGCGGAGATCAGGTTGCCGACCGAAGCCGAGTGGGCTTATGCCTGCCGCGGCGGGAGTCAGGAGAGCCACTACTTCTGGTGGGGCAACGACCTGATGGAAGGCAAGGGCCGGCTGAACATCTCTGCCATCGACTTTCTCCCGGGCCGCGACACGGTCTGGCCGCTGGCCAATGCCCCGTGGAGCGACGGCTTCGCGTTTCTGTCGCCGGTGGATCACTATGGAGAAAAAGGGCGCAACGGCTTCGGCCTGGCGGACATGTGCGGCGGCGTGTGGGAATTCGTCCTCGACGATTTCGATCCCACAGGAGGCCACGAGCAGCTGCACTATCAGGACAAGGCAAAGCTGACGGTCTCACGCCCGGTCTGCCGGGGCGGCAACTACTTCGATGTTCCAGGCAACGCCCGCTGCGCCGTCAGACTGGGCATCGCGAGCGTTTCCTATTCCGACTCCCGAGACGGCTTCCGCATCTGCCTCGGCACCCCCAAAGAGACCGTGCCAGTTCCCCGAACTCCGTAGGCATTCCAGCAACCGTCCACGACTCGCGAATTCATTGTCGACAGCACGTAAACTCTGTTACGGCGCCGACAAGACATCCGCCTGGCGGACGTCCACGGCAAAATCGTTCGCGACACGTCGCGGCCTGACTCAGTCAGCAGTTGAGCATCAAAGCCGTAGTCCGGTTTCTCCGAAACCAGAAGCTCGTCAGTTCACCCTGGCAACCGTTCGATCGACGTTGCAGCGGGACTTCACCCTCAGAACTCCGTCGCACCAGGTTTTGGAAACACCAGGCTGCAACTGTCCCAGAGCACAGTAACCCGGTTACTCGCCAACCGGGGCCGCAGAGCGACGAGATGCAACCGCTTTTCAAGCCGGTCGTGCCCCCCTAAGGGCGCCAGCCATGTGAACACTCGCTGCTGGCGTAGGCTATATCGGCTCACCCAAAACCGATCACTCAATGAGACGCTCACCGCTCTGCACCCGAGCATAAACCGACATCCTGGTCTTATCCGGATTCTTCACTGGATATCGACCAGTTAGCCCCAAAGGCCCTGCAGGTTTTCGGTGGCCGGGACTTTCAGCGGGAACTGCGTGCAGAACTCGTGGTCAGAGATGCCGGCGAATTGGCGCAGGGCTTCGTGGACGTGTTCGGGGCGGACGCGGATTCCGTTTTCCGGAACGGTTGTCAGAGTCTTCGGGTCGAGCGGCACGGCGAATTGTTTTTCGTCGGTCGCTCCGATAACTCGGTTCCCCTTGATGCCCGGACCGAGAAACATGATCGATCCGATGGACCAGTGGTCCTTGCCGTTGCCCTGGTTGTACGTCGGCGTGCGGCCCATTTCGCTTTGAGCAATCACGACCAGCTTGTCGCGAATCTGCAGCTCCTCAGCGCGATGGAGGACGTACGCGATACCTTCCAGAAACTCGGGGATCAGCTTCATCTGGTCAGTGTCGTTGTTGGCGTGACTGTCGAACTGGCCGATCGACAGGTTGGCCGAGACACAAACGCCGGCTTTGAACGACGCCAGTGCGATCTCAGCCTGCTGTGCCAGACGCTGTTTGGGGATGTCGTTCGGGATGTGCGGCGTTACTCGCTGGAGTGCCTTCGAGTTT
>JAPOLP010000517.1 GCA_029977045.1 Planctomycetota bacterium | reverse complement strand
GAAAGTTGATGGGCTCGACCAGTTCGATGGATCCGTTCGAGACTGATATGCCTCCGTCCCACTTGACCCGCTGCAGCCTTGCCGTCCCTTTGCGTTCCGTGCCGCCCCAGAGGATTCGCAACTCGGTCGCTTCGCCAGTTGATGCGGCAGATGGCGAGACTGACCACGACTGAATGACCTCGACACCGCGAAACAGATCTACGCGTTCAATCGGCTGAGTACCGTCGACTCGAAAGCGGACCGTTGGCGGGGCCGACGTCTGAAGTTCTGAACCCAGCGGCTGGCCGTCGACTTCAAACCACAACCGGATGCGTTCGCCGGTCGTTGCGTAACACCGCCGCTGCTGTAGAGCCTCCCAGAGACCTTCTTTTGTCAGTTCGGTAGCGTAGACAGCGGTCAGGCCATTGCGCAGGTTCCGAATCAGACGCCGCCCCGGATGGTCGGCTCCCGGTCGCCCCATCACGCCATCGGTGCCGGCCGTCAGTCCGACGCGGTAGCCGCGAGCCAGCGCGTCCATGAAGAACCACTCGACGGTCCCATGCGTCGAATGAGTCTCGCAGAGCCGCTCGGTCCGCTGGTCGTACCAGTCGAGGTTCGTCATGCGTCCACCAACGTGGATATTCACCAGCACGTTGAGGTCCCGAAACGCCTCGTGAAACTCAGGCGCCGTTCGAGCGTCCGGTGTCGGATCGGGCATGTCCTCGCGAAAGAAGCGATCACTCCGCCGCATTTCGGGTTCGTCGTCGAAGTAGAAGACGTTGCGGTCACCTCCATCCTTGGTCAGAGCACTCCATTCGCAGCCAAGAATCGGAACGAATCCTTCTGCTCCGGCGAACTGGTTCGTGACATCCCGCGTGTGCTGCCAGTCGTCGAGCGTGACGTAATGATCGTTGGCCTGGTGCGTCATGAACTGCAGTCCGGCCACGTCACGACCGAACGCGTACGTCTGAGCGAGCGTGCCCGAACCGCAGCCCGGATTCGACTGCCCCGAGTGCAGGTCTCCCCAGAACAGTGACAGCTCCGGCTGAGAGTCTCCGACTCGAACACAGTTTGTGTCCGTCGACAGCTCGCCCGCCGAAACCCTCAGGCAGTAGTCACCTGCCTCTGAAAACGTGACGTCGAAATGGCCTGCTGGCCGGACGGTCTCGACGTCGATCGGCACGACCGTCAGCTCGACATTCCCGGCAGTTGCAACCTGTGGCGTTGCAGTCAGAGCCGTCGCGTTTCCCCAGCAGTCCTCGCCGCAAACAATCAGCCTCACCGGCTGGCCGGCGACAGCGTCAGCCTGAACGACCACCGCCCGCAGCCGTACCGGCGGCCCTGGTGTGATGCGAAACGACGGTTCCTGGACAAGCCGATGCCGACTTTGATCTCCGTCATGGTCGATCAGCATCAGAAAACGGCACTCGTCATCGACGCAGGTCGGAGCCCGCAAACCACCACCGCCCTGCGAGCGATCGCCGCACGTCAGTCGGATCCGGTCGCCGGGACACAGCTCGCCACTGACAACGTTGATCCGAATCTGGTGGTGCCACGGCTCGATACCGGCAATCCAGTTGTAGGCGAGGCTCAGCTCGACATCGGTCTTCCCGGCACCACCGTTAACAGACAGAAGTTCGAGTCGCATGAAGCCGTCGCCCGCCGGATCGTCAGACTGCAGATCGCTCCAGTCGAATGGCCAGCGCCAGACAACGAGCAGGTCGCCGCCAGCAACGACTGGCTCCTCGCCGACCTGCCACTCGAAGACGACGGTGGTTGCCTCGCTGACGGTCAGGCTCTCGATCGGCGTGTGCGTGCCGCTTCCGTGCAGCCGTCGCCGTTCGTCATCGGGCATGTCGAAGTGATGCAGAATCTCCGCACGTCCGAACGGAGCAACGCTGGCAACAAGCATGAAAACAGTTCCCTGGAATGTGTCACGGTGCGTGCCGCCACGAAATCAAACGGCGGCTCGCTTTAAGATGACAGAAAACTTCGATCTGATGCACCCTGCCGGGGCGAAGTTGTCGCCTCGAAAGGAAAACAAAACATTCTCAGCAACACGGACAATGTCCCACCGCGACAAACAGCCGAGCAGGAGCGAGAGATGACCGGACACCTCAAGACCGCACCACAGGAGAGCTTTCCTTCCTGGCGAACAACTCGCGCAGCCATCGTCGGAGTCCTGATCGCAGGCGCGATTTTGACCTACGCGTCCTTAACGCTCGCCGAGGACGCATCGCTGCGAGTCGGAGTTGCCGAAACCGACATCACGCCGCCAACCGGATTCCCGATGGCCGGCTACTATCACGAACGCCTGGCCGAGGGCTCGATCGATCCACTGAAGGCCAAGGCCATCGTCTTCCGAGACGGAGACACGGCGGCGGCTCTGGTGGTCTGCGACCTGATCGGCATCGCGACAGATCTGTCTCGCGAAGTTAAGCGGAAAGTCGTCGAACAGACCGGCATCCCGGCCAGCAACGTCGTCATCACCGCCACGCATTCGCACACCGCTCCGGACTACATGAAGGAACTTTGGCTGACTCTCGGCAAGGCCGAACAGCAGCAACTGAGGGCGGACTACATTCAGAAACTGACCGCCGGTCCTGTCGCGGCCATTGTCGCAGCGGACGCGGCAGCGAAGCCGGCTTCTCTGGCGACCGGAGCAGCGATGCAGACAACACCGGTCGCGTTCAATAGGCGTTTCGTCATGCGCGACGGCAGCGTCAAGACCTGGCAGAACTACTCGAACCCGGACGTCATTCGCGCCGCTGGTCCGATCGACCCGGAAATCGGCCTGCTGACGATTCGCGATCCCAAGAACAATCAACTGCGCGGAGTTCTGAGCAACTTCGCCCTGCATCTCGATACGGTCGGCGGAACCCGCTGGAGCGCCGACTATCCGTACTTCATTGAGCAGGCTCTGAGAGGCTCCGTCGGCGAAGACGTCATCTCGATCTTCGGCACCGGCTGCTGTGGAGACATCAATCATTCCGACCCGTCACGTCGGGAACGCAACAAAGCCGACTTCATCGGCGGCTCGCTGGGGAAATCGATCACCGAAGCACTGGCAGATCTTCAGCCCATCGAAAATCCGACGCTGAGAGTCCAGTCGCAGGTCGTCCGTCTGCCGCTGCAGGACGCGACCGCCGAGGAAGTCGCCCGCTCAGTACAGCTCGTCGAACTGGCCCGAAGTGGGCAAAAGATTGATTTCTTCGACCACGTCACGGCTTACAAGAAACTGATTCTGGACCAGTTGCGACACGGGAAGCCACACACGCGGACCGACCAGCACATTACCTGGGGCCTGAGTCGTTCGCTCGCCGGAACCGGCGAAACGCTGCCGGTCGAGGTCACCGCGATTACGCTCGGCAGCGACGTCGCGATCGTCTGCCTGCCCGGCGAAGTCTTCGTCGAACTGGGGCTGGCCATCAAACAGGCCTCGCCGTTCCGCACCACGCTGGTCATCGAACTCTCGAACGCTGTCGAGACAATCTACATCCCGCACCGAGCGGCGTACGCGGGCGGCAGCTACGAAGTCACCAACTCCGCCGTCCAGCCCGGCAGCGGCGAAATGCTCGTTGAAGCCGCGTTGACACTTCTGCGGAATGCGGCAAGAGCTACTGAACAGCAGCCGTAAACACTGTTTGACCAATCAATCAGCCTGGACAGTCGAGTGATCGTCCCAGCAATCAGTGCTTAAAGTGGCGGCGGGAAGTGAAGATCATCGCCATGCCGTGCTCGTTGCAGGCTTCGATGACTTCTGCGTCCTTAACCGAGCCACCGGGCTGAATGACGGCCGTGATGCCGGCTTTCGCGGCTTCGTCGACACCGTCACGGAACGGGAAGAAGGCGTCCGAGGCGACGATCCCGCCCTTACTTCGTTCGCCTGATTTGCGAGCAGCGATCTCGGCGGAATCGAGGCGGCTCATCTGGCCGGCACCGACGCCGACGGCCATCCCACCGGTTGCGTACACAATCGCGTTTGATTTGACGTGCTTGCAGACCAGCCAGCCAAATTTGAGATCGATCAGCTCGGCATCGGTCGGCTGCCGATCGGTAACGACCTTCCATTCGGTTTCTGGATCGCGCTGGTCATCTCGGTCTTGAACCAGCAGGCCGCCAGAAACTCGGCGGAATTCGAGCATCGTCGCTGCCGCATTCTGCAGGCCCGGCAGCTGCAGCAGCCGGACATTGTTCTTCCATTTCGGCCGAGTCGTCAGAGCCTCGAACGCATCGTCCGAGAATCCGGGGCAGATGATCGCTTCGACAAACCGGCCGGGTTCACACAGCAGCTCCGCCGTGTCGAGGTCGACTTCGCGGTTGAAGCCGATGATCGAGCCAAACGCGCTGACCGGATCGCCGGCGTACGCCTTGTCGAACGCCTCGGCGAGATTCGCTCCGATCGCGCAGCCACACGGATTGTTGTGCTTGAGGACCGCTGCCGCCGGAGCGTCGAACTCGCGGACAATCGACAGGGCCGCATCCAGATCGAGCAGATTGTTGTAGGACAGCTCTTTGCCATTGAGCTGCTCGGCGGCAGCCAGTGACGAATCGGCAAACGTTGGCTCGACATAAAACGCAGCCCGCTGATGCGGATTCTCTCCGTACCGCAGCGACGATCGTTTATCGAACGACAGGCCAAGCGTCTTCGGAAATCCGTCCGCTGCCTCATCACCCTCGGCCAGCAAGCCGTGCATGTAGTTCGAGATTGCCCGGTCGTAACGAGCGGTCATCTCAAACGCCGCCGCGGCCAGCTCGCGTCGAAGGCCGTCGTTCAGTTTGCCATCCGACTTCAGGGTCTCAAGGACGCGTTCGTACTGCGCCGCCGAAGTGACAATCCCGATGTAGGCGTGATTTTTCGCAGCCGAGCGGACCATGCTCGGGCCGCCGATATCGATGTTATCAATCGCGTCTTCGACTGTGACATCCGGCTTCGCGACCGTCTGCTCGAACGGGTACAGGTTCACGATCACCAGCTCGAACGG
>JAPOLP010000582.1 GCA_029977045.1 Planctomycetota bacterium | reverse complement strand
CGTTCCACCAGATCAGCCGGCCATCGTACGCACCGGAAACAATCTGCTTGCCGCTCAGCGCGACGCCGGTGACGTAGCTCTCGTGCCCGGCAGCCTCAAAGGCTTTGGGTTCGGGCTTCTCGGCCAGAGCGTCGACTTCGTACAGCTTAAAGTCGGAGTTGCCGAAGTACAGCTGCCCCGACTGCGGCGTCCGAGCGACGCAGAACGCGATGCCGGTCACACCAAAGTCACGGACCTTCTTCAGCTTCGTGGGATCGGAATAAGCCATCGGAACAACTCCGTATCTATTTGCTGGTCGAACCGCTCGGCGGCCTCAGCGAAACCTCTGTGATCTCTGCGTTTAAAAACTCTGAGCTGACCAACTACGCCAGCACTTCCTTGACGGCCTTCGATCCAAAGTCAGCCAGCGGCAGCGGACGTGAGCCGAGGTAGTACTCGCTTTCCGGGTCGATGCCGAGTGCCGAGAGAATCGTGGCGAACAGGTCGCCGGCCTGCACCTGGCCTTCAGCGACGTTGTGACCGTCTTCGTCAGTCTTGCCGTATGCGACTCCCCCGCGGATGCCGCAACCGGACAGGCTGCAACTCCAGGCGTTGGCAAAATGGTCGCGACCGAGACTCGCGTTGATGTTCGGCGTCCGACCGAATTCGCCGAGCGTGATGACAAGCGTATTCTTGAGGAGACCTCGTTCGTCGAGATCGTCCAGCAACGCGGACATGGCCTGATCGAGGTCCGCACACAGTTCGCGGTGCGTCTCGAAGTTCTGGCCGTGACTGTCCCACCAGGCGCGAGCGACTTTGACGAACGGCACTCCGGCTTCGATCAGCCGTCGGGCGATCAGACACTGCTGGCCGAATTGCAGCGGACCGTACTTCTGGCGCATGGCTTCCGGTTCCTGCTCGATATCGAACAGTTTTTCACTGGCCATGATGCCTCGAACGCGCTGATACGCGGTCGTCTGGCTGGCGACGGTCGACGACTTGTGCGTCTGATTGAACTTCTTCGCGAGCACATCGCGGAGCGCTGCACGGTCGTGATGGTCGACGTCCGAGATCGCATCGAGGCGGCGGATGTTTTCCGGAACCATGTTCTCGGCGAGGAACATCGGCGAGTAGCGGGCTCCGAGAAAGCCGCTGGTGCCTTTGCGGCGGCCTTCGGTCGACGTGTACATCGACACGTAATCGGGAACCTGGCTGTCGATGCGACCGAGTTCGCGGGCGACGACAGCTCCGATGTCCGGATAGCTGAAGCCTGGTGCCGGGCGGCGACCGGTCTCCATCAGCGTCGCTCCGCCACCGTGGTCGGTGACCTTCGTGTAGAGCGAGCGGATGATCGCGGTGTGCTGCATCCGAGCGGCGACTTTCGGCATCAGCTCGCTGATGTGGACTCCGGTCGAGCTTGTCGGAATCGCCCGGAACGGACCTCCTGTTGGCCGGCCCGGTTTTGGATCGAACGTCTCAAACTGGCTTGCGCCACCAGCTAGCCAGAGCAGGATCACGTTTTTGTTCTGCTTCTTCAGTTCCTCGGCGAGGACCTGACTTTTGAAGCCGTCGAGCCGTGTGTCGGCGGCGAACGTCGCCGCACCGGCAGCGGTCGCTCCGAGGAACCCGCGCCGCGAAAGGCCGTGATCGTTCGAGCCGCAGAAGTAGCTTCCAGGGCGTGTCATGGTTATCTCCGGTGAGCAATTAGTAGGGCCGGTTCCCACCGGCCACATTGCGGTGTCTTCAGAAAGTGGCCGGTGGAAACCGGCCCTACGTTTAATGATTGAATCTCAACTCCGGGCCGGTCAGCAGAGCCCAGATGGCCTGCCTGAGTGCCTCTGGTCGTTTATCGGCTCGCGCGGCCAGGTATTCACGAATGGCTGCGGATTCTTCGTCGGTCGGTTGCCGGGAATTGATCGCCAGAAACGCGGTGCTGATCGCTGTCTGATCGTCCTCAATCGCCTTGATCTGGCCGATCAATCGGTCGCCGGAATCCCGCAGCAGGTCGTTCTGAATGCGGTCGCTGTTGCTGAAAAGCAGCGCTTCGTCGACGGCGATCTGGAAGCCGTCGGTGGGAGCTTCAAAGTTGCCGGCCCAGCCGTTCGAGGCGTTCTCAAAGTTCTCGCGTTCCTGCCGCCAGCGATCCGCCTGCTGAAAGGCTTCCTGATCCCAGTGCGACGGATTCCGCGACGCGACGAGCAGCGAGAGCGCGTACTGCCGGGGATTCAGCGGACGGGCGGTTGCCAGTGCGAAGTACTCAGGGCTCGGTGTTTCGGCGGCTGACGTCCATTCGCTCGTGCGCGAGTAAGTCTGGCTCATCGCTATGCCGCGAATCAGTCGCTTGAGGTCGTAGCCGTGTGTCACGAGATCGCGGGCCAGCCATTGCAGCAGATCGGGATGGCTGGCCGGATTACCGGAGTGAATCTGGTCGACCGGATCAACGAGGCCGCGACCAAGCATTCGCTGCCAGATGCGGTTGGCGATGTTCTGAGCGAAGAAGCGATTGTCGCCCTCGCGAAGCGAGACGTCGACGAGTTTCTGCCGGACGCTGTCACCCTGCTGTTCGGGGATCGGTGCGTTGTCGTCCTGCTGAGTTTTGCGGATCGCTTCTTCGAGCTTCTTCTTGTCGTCACCGGAAAGTTCGAGGCTGGCAATCTGAACGTTCGCCCCGGTCAGGAACATGAACTTCGCCTGCTTCTCGACACCTTCGCGAGTCGTGTACTTCACCTCGCCGAACGGCTTTTCGAGCACGACGTTCTTCTTCGTGACGTACGTCCGGCTGAGGAACGACTGCAGGCCGTAGAAATGGTCCTGCTTCCAGTCTTCGACGAGCGGGTGGTCGTGGCACTTGGCGCAGCTCACGTTGACTCCGAAGAACGCAACCGAAGTGGCGTTCGTCAGGTCGTCGACGTCACGGATTCGCGTGCGGACAAACTGCAGTGCCGCCTTCTGGTACTCGTCTTCTTCGTTGCCGGTGAGCATGTCGCGATACATGTCGTCCCAGCGGCGGTTCTGCTCGGCCGCCCACAGCAGGTACTTGCGGAACTCGCCATCGTTGCGGCGTTCTGGAAGCAGAATCTCTTCCAGTTCGTTGCGGTGATGAAACGCGAAGTCCGGGCTGGCCAGCAGGCGGTCGACCAGTTCGACTCGCTTTGAGGCAGACTCCGACGCGACGTAGTCCTGCGTTTCCTTCGATGTCGGAATCCGTCCTGCCAGGTCGAGCGTCAGCCGGCGGAGCACGGTGGCATCGTTGGCTTGAGGTGCCGTTGTGACCTCGTCGGCCTTGATGAAGGCGTCGACGTAATAGTCGATGACCTGCTCGATCGGCTGATCGACGGGCTGCAGTTCGGCAGCGCGAAGTGGCGCCGACAGGATGACGGTGAGAACACAGCAGAGAGCTACGCTGCGGGGCATGATGGTCGTCTCGCGGCGAGTACTGGGAAGGCCATAAGAGCCTGTCTGGAAGGACGTTCTGGCGAACTGACAGGCTCGGAATGAGGCGGCGAGGCTACCAGTTCCGACACTGTTCATCAAGAAGCGTTGACGCGTCCTCGCCATTCCGCGGCATCCGCGTGTCTGATTGTGCTGGAGTCCCGGCTTAAGCCGGCAAGATCGCTGCCTTTTCCGCGGCTGCCGGCTAAAGCCGGGACTCCAACTAAGACCGCTCACGAAGGAACGGCCTCATTGACCGGGGCTGTCCGGCACGCAGCGGTTTCTGACGCTCGACGAATCCGGGAATCTCCCAGGAAACCTCAGCAACTGGGGTTGCGAGTCTATATATCGACAGGCAATGTATTGACTGGCAACTGATTGGACCTCGGAGCAGACGACGATGGATGGACTCAATCCCGAACTCATGCGCGGCAGCCTGGACCTGATGGTCCTGTCGGTGCTCGCTGATGGAGCGAAGTACGGCTACCTGATTCAACAGCGGCTGCGCGAGGCCAGTGACGAGCTGGTCGATCTGAAGGCCGGGACGCTGTACCCGATTCTCCACAAGCTGGAGAAAGCGAAGCTGGTCCGCAGCCGCTGGGACGACACGACCGGCCGCAAACGCAAGTGGTACGAGCTGACGGCTGCCGGCAAAAAGCAACTCGGCCACCGCGTCGCCGAGTGGCAGCGTTACGTCACGTGTCTGAGACAGATTCTGGGACCGCTGGCCGACGTGGCTCCAGCCTAGAAAGGTGTGATCAAGAACGTCTCGAAAACATCAGCGCAACCAGTCTGTCATTTCAGCGCAAAGACGCGAAGTCGCAGAGATTCGCGAAGACTTTGCGTTCCTACGAGCCTCTGCGTCTTTGCGCTGCAGTCAGCCCGAAAACGAATCGTTGTCTCAGACAGTTTCTTCAACCCGATCACTTCTGCCGGGCCAGGCGGTTCCGCCGGACGCCCGGACAACTCAACTCCTGTTGATGTCGCCTCACTCTTCTCGTTGACTCAACACGTCTCAACTCAACTCCAGTCACTTCCAGGGAGCGAGTCATGCCGGAACACGAATTTGAGATCTACCTGTCAGTACTCAGCCGCCTGCTGAAGCTGACTCCCGAGCAGACCGCCTCGATCGAGGACGAACT
>JAPOLP010001191.1 GCA_029977045.1 Planctomycetota bacterium | reverse complement strand
GCCCAGCGGCTGATTTCGGCAGGGCGTCAGCGTCTGGCAAACAGGGCAGACGTGACGAACGCTTCGATGATCCCCCGCAGCCGATAGTCGCTCTCGCGGCTGGCTTGGGCGATCCTGTTGAGTTCGTCGCGGTCGTCGATCGTCATTGTCCGCCGCAGGCCGTACGTCGCCAGCTTGCGGACGAAGTTATCGTTGAACTGATCGATGTCAGAGAGCAACACCTGTTTGAAGTCGTGAGCGTTGCCGAACTGCCGACCGTCAGGAAACTCGCCGCTGGGATCAACCGGCGGGTCGTCACCGGTACCTTCGACCGTTTCGTGCGTTCGCCATTCGCCGATCGCGTTGAAGTTCTCGAACGCGAAGCCGAGTGGGTCGATTTTGCGGTGGCAGGCGGCACAGGCTGGATTCTGAATGTGCGCCGCGAGCTTCATTCGCAGCGTCGCCTTGGGAGCGTCAACCGGCGTTGGTTCGATCGGGTCGACGTTGGCCGGTGGCGGTGGCGGCGTCTTCCCGAGAATGACTTCCGAGATCCATGAGCCTCGATGTACCGGACGATGGCGGGTTCCGTCTGACGTCAGTGACAGAATCGACGCGTGCGTCAGCAGGCCGCCTCGTAGCTGCGCGCGATCAACTTGAACCCGTTGAAACTCATCCCGCGTGATGTTGGAGATCCCATAAAACCGGGCGAGCCGCGGATTCACCATCGTCCAGTCAGAATCGAGAAACTCCCGCAGCGTCAGGCCCTCGTGCAGCACCGCGTCGAAGTACTCGATCGTCTCCTGCTTCATGCTCTGTTCGAGATGCGCGTCGTAATTCGGATAGAGCTGCTTGTCCGGCGGGAACATGCCGACCTTGCGGAGATGCAGCCACTGCGTCGCGAAGGACTCACTGAACCGGCGGGCTCGCGGATCAGCCAGCATTCGCGCGACCTGTCGGCGGCGTTCCTCGCGATCCTGCAGCCGGCCTTGTTCGGCAAGGTCGAACAGTTCGTCGTCCGGCATCGTGCTCCACAGCAGGTAAGACAGCCGCGACGCGATCTCCCAGTCGTTGAGCTTTCCACGGTCGGAGTTCTCGTCACCTTCCGCGAGATACAGAAAACTCTTCGAGCACAGGATCGCGGCCATCGCGGACTTCATCGCGTTGACGAATGACTCACCGGCAGTCAGCTCGCTCTCAACGATGCCCAGGTAACCGTCGAGTTCGCCAGGTTCGAGCGGTCGGCGAAACGCCCGCCGAGCCATTGCCGTCAGCCCTTTGCGGGCGCTGGCCAGCGTGTCCTCGCCAGAGGGCAGGTACTCGTCGCGGCGCTGCTGTTCCTGCTCGGTGATGATCGGGCCGCGCATCGTGATCGAATCAATCAGCAGAACAGGCACCGTTGGCTGACCCTGCTGATCGGTGATCTTCATCTGCCAGGGAGCTCGTTCATATTTCGTACTGACGAATGGAATCTGGCTGTGTGCTGTCGAGCGGGGATGTCGCGGCGGGCCTGTCAGATTGATGACGTGCAGCGACGGCGAACGCACGTCGGGAAAGTGAGCCCGGAACGTGACGGT
>JAPOLP010000769.1 GCA_029977045.1 Planctomycetota bacterium | reverse complement strand
CGAACGGCTGCCAACTGGCGGACTGACCGTTGACTTTAACTAGACCGTATGGATCGATCAGTCGGGCGCGGGAACCGTTCATGAGGATGTCCTGGAACGGACAATCAGACGCTCTCCGTTGATGCGTCACTTCGGTGCGAGTCCGTCGCTGCTCATCACGTTTGATGCGGAAGCAGCGTGGCTTGCCCTGACCAGAACAGCCATCGCATGCCAGCTTTACCGACGGGAGAACGGGGCATTTCCAGTGAGTCTTGACGAGCTTGTGCCGGGATATCTGGATTCAGTTCCGCTCGACCCGTGGTCGTTGGCTGGAACCTCGTTCGTCTACCGAGTCACATCAGGCTATGCGGAACTCGCTTCAGTAGGCAGGGACGGAACATTTGACGGCGGATTCTCTGGTGCTCGTTCAAATAGAGACTGGTACGAAGACGACTTCGGCATTCTGATTCGCACTCGGATCAATCATCCCGAACAGGCGGAAGAACCGGAGAAGACGGAGTGAGTTTGGAATCTGGATCGAACAGTACGAACTGCTGGGTTGTTGATGTCTCGGCGGAAGACGAGACGCGGCGGCTTGGGCGGGCGATTGGCCAGGCTGGTGGGCCGGGGCTGGTGGTTGCGCTGGTGGGGAATCTCGGGGCCGGGAAGACTCGGTTTGTGCAGGCGGCGGCGGAAGGGCTCGGCGTCGAGGACGTGCCCGTCAACAGTCCGACGTTCGTGCTCATTCACGAGTACGAAGGCCGGCTGCCGGTTTATCACTTCGACACGTACCGGCTGCGGGATATCGACGAGTTCCTGGAACTCGGAGCCGACGAGTACATGGCTGGCGACGGCGTCTGCTTCATCGAGTGGGCCGACCGGATGGAAGAAGTGCTGCCTCGCGACCGGCTGACCGTCACGTTTGAAATCACCGGCGAGCAGTCCCGCCGCATCGAAATCACCGCCGCCGGCCCGCGTTCGCAGCGAGTGCTCGAACGACTGCGAACGGACGGAGTGCTGGAAGGGCAGTCGTAGGCAGGTTTCTCCGAAACCTGCGGATGCGCAGGGATCGCTTCGTTTTAGAGAGCGGGACGCGACGCATAAGCCGCCTGCTGAATTGCTTCCAGTTTCGGAGAAACGCGACTACGGCTGACTCTGCTGGGGCGATGGGTGGCTGGGGTCGAGAAGCGAGGCACGAGCGCCGAGCCCCCAGACCAGAATCCCAACTGGGGGCTCGCAAGCTCGACCCCAGCCACCCCGGCGTCAGCTTTTGTCGCGAAGAAAGCGACCGGCAGCCTGCTGTGCAAAGAGCAGTTCTGCCAGAATCTCAGTGGTTCTTTAGTTGCTCCGTCGAGGAACGTCAGGCTTACTCATGAGACTCAAAGCTGCCCCTGTCTCGCGACGACTGCGCTTCGTTCCGCATCTCGTCATTATGCTGATCGTTCTCAGGTCTTGCGTTTCCCAGCAAGTGTTTGCGGTCGAGGCTGGCGAGTCGTCACAGCCAAACATCGTTTTCATTCTTGCCGACGATCTGTCGTGGAGCGATCTGCGGTGTTACGGGAACTCGATTCACGATACGCCGAATCTTGACCGGCTGGCTCATGAGGGGATCCGGTTTACTCAGGCGTACGCTCCGGCTCCGATTTGCTCGGCATCGCGGGCGGCGATTCTGACGGGGAAGACTCCGGCTCGGCTGAATTTTGAGTTCGTCACGAAGAACGAGCCCGGCGGGCAGACATTCGATGTTCCGCTGCAGTCGCCGCCGTTCACGCTCGACCTGCCGCTGGCGGAAGTCACGCTTGGCGAGGCTCTGGCACGCGGCGGTTACCACACGGGCTTTTTCGGCAAGTGGCACCTCAACCGGCACTACCGTGGCTATCTCGGCTGGTCACCGACTCACAGTCCGCTGCAGCAGGGATTTGTCGAGGGACACAGCGACTTCGGCAGCCATCCGTACGCGTATCGTTCTGACAAAGCACTGCGAACGCAGCCGGTTGCGGACGGCGAGTATCCCAACGATACGCTCATCGACCGGGCCGTCGACTTCATCGGCCGCCAGCGGGACGAGCGGTTCTTTCTCTACCTGTCTCAGTACTTCGTCCACGACCCCGTGCATTCACGCTGTGAGTGGCTGATTCGCAAGTACCGTGACCGCCTGCCTGCGGACACTCCCGAGATTCGAGCGTCGTATGGGGCAATGGTCGAAACGCTCGACCATCTGGTTGGCCGGGTGCTGACGACACTCGATGAGGCCGGCCTCGCTGAAAACACACTGGTCGTCCTGATGTCAGACAACGGCGGTCATCCGAACTACACCACCAACGCGCCGCTGCGAGGCAGCAAGTGGAATCTCTACGAAGGCGGCATCCGCGTCCCGCTGCTCGCTCGCTGGCCGGGCCGGGCACCGGCTGGCTCCGAGTGTCGCACTGCCGTCCATGGTTGCGATCTGCTGCCGACGTTCTGCGAAGTCTCAAACTCTGAGCTGCCAACCGGGGAACGTGACGGAGTCAGCCTGCTCCCGCTGCTCAAAGACCCGATGGCAAAGCTCGAACGGACGCAGCCGCTCGTCTGGCACTTTCCGTACTACCACCCGGAGAGGAAGTTCGAGACATCCCCGAAAGAAATTGGCGTCGGCGACTTCGTGACGGGCCAGACGCGTCCGCACTCGGCCATCCGTTCCGGCGATTGGAAGCTGCTGTGTTTTTACGAAGACGATCACGTCGAACTCTACAACCTGCAAATCGACCTCGCCGAGCAGCACAACGTCGCGGCTTCGCAACCTGAAATCGCAAGGCGGCTCAAGCAGAGCCTTTCTGGCTACCTGACGTCCGTCTCCGCACGACTGCCTGTCGCGATCGGGAATTAGTCGCTGACCGTTCGGCACTCTCTCGGCGGTCTGCATGATGTCCCGCCATCAACTACGGCTGCAGATTCGGAATTCCAATGCTGCGACCGTACTCCTGTGCCAGGTCGCTGAAGCTCAGCCCGTACGCCTTCTGCAGAGCTTCTTCCTGCGGCACGCCCTTCTTCACGTCGACGAAGAACTGATGGAACTTCTGTGTGTCGCGGCGAATCAGCAGGTCGACCATCGTCGCACCGCAGCCGTAATACTCACCTTCAATCTGATCGGCATCGAAGTAGCCCCGCGAGCGTCGGTGCCTGCCGGAGTGTGGCGATCGACTTGCGTTGTGATTTCTCGAAAGTGTCGTCGTCTTTGACAATGAACCCTGCAATCCAGACAGCCATGCCTTCATTCAGCCATGACGGCAGCCGGATGTCCGACAGAAAACGTGAGACGATTCCGTGTGACGTCTCATGCACCAGTACCGTGGCAAAGCGTGCCTCAAAGTTCCCTTTGAACAGCGAGATCACCACGCGGCCGGTTCCGCCGCCGTGGCAGATACCGCCGGACTGCTGAGGATTGTGCTGGTTCTTCATCACTTCGAGTTCAAAGCGAATGAAGTCGGCTCGGTTCTGGAACGCCACGACGATGCACTTGCCGCACCAGATGTTGCTGCCCAGAGGAATTCCGAATGCCTTGCACATCTCGTCGTAGAGAGTGTCCAGATAACCGAGGTAATTGTTGGCGGATTCGTCTGGAATGTCGGTGAGAATCAGAAAGAACTTCGATTCGACCACACGCAGCGGCAACTCGG
>JAPOLP010000004.1 GCA_029977045.1 Planctomycetota bacterium | reverse complement strand
TGACCAGCGACTGATAGATCGCCGGGGACGAGCCGTAACCCTGATGCACGATGTAGTCGCTGATCTTCTGCTGCCAGAGCTGCTCGCCATCGCGGCTCAGAGCCGTCGTGTAGAGGCCTCCGCCGTTCGGAAAGTTGACGAACAACCGATCGCCGTCGCACGCCAGCGTTGTCGAAGCCGCGGTCGACTTCGAGTTCTTCCGCATTGCGCCCGTCGAATGGACTTCCTTTTGCCAGAGCTGCTTCCCGGTCTTCCGATCAAAGCACAGCACGCTCTGGCTTCCGGCAGCTTCGTCACAGGTCGCCAGGTAGACGTGGTCGCCCACAACCGTCGGCGATCCGTGACCTCGTCCCGGAACGGGAGTCTTCCAGGCGACGCCCTTGCTGTCGCTCCAGCTTGTCGGCGGAGTCTGCTCCGGCGACGCGATCCCGTTTCGCAACGGCCCGCGCCACCACGGCCAGTCGCTGGCGTTGATCTCGAAGCCGTCGTTCACAGACGCGGGCTCAGCGGCCGAGGACGTCGTGCCGTTGAATACGTGAACTGTCAGCGCTGCCACGATCATGAACGCTTTGGAGATGCGATGACAAAGGGTCTGCATTATTCGGTTTCCGTTGAAGAACGTTGTTAATCGGTTTGAGAACTGGCTGCGATTAAATCATGTCGATGCCCAGACAGATCATGAAAGCGACGGCTCCTGCAGCAACGCCAACCAGTACTCCGGCTGGTCCCCAGGCAGAGATGGCACCGATTGCCACCATAACCCCGAGGACGACTGGGCCGATCGAGTACCGGATCAAGGTCCATCGCTCTTCGCTTCTTTGATCCTTGAGTTGCTCGGGGTTCGGAACGTGAGGCACAGGTTGGCTTGCCCGTTCCAGAGACGCTCCACAATCCGGGCACTCGACGACCTTGTTCTGCAGAGCAGAGCCGCATTCCGGGCAGGGCTTCATCGCAGAACTTCTCCTGTTCAGTCTGCTGCAGTTGTGCGATAGCCTTCCGAGACCACTGACCACTATTTCAATCGGTAGATCGTAGAATCGCTGGATCAAATCCGAAATGAAGACCTTCCTTCGCGAGTTCTGGCTGTTCGGCATCAAGCAGGCGTCGGCCAGCATTTTCGGCGGCTATCTGCTGTTTCTGATTCTGCTGACGAAGTTCTGGTACCCGTTTGAGACGCTGTACCGCAACGACTTCCTGTTCCTCGCCGCTCTTGGGTTCCAGCTGGCTCTACTGGCGGCGCGGCTTGAGTCGCCACGCGAGGCCCTGGTCATCCTGATCTTCCACGTCGTCGCGACGGCGATGGAGGTCTTCAAAACGTCCGACGCCATCGGTGCCTGGCATTATCCGGGCGAGTTCCGGATCGGAATCGGCAACGTCCCGCTGTTTGCCGGCTTCATGTACATCGCCGTCGGCAGTTACATCGCGCGAGTCTGGCGCATCTTCGACTTCCGCTTCTCGAACTACCCGCCGAAGGTCGCGACGTACGTCCTCGTCGCACTGATTTACGCCAACTTCTTCACGCACCACTTCTTCTTTGACCTGCGAAACGGCCTGCTGCTGGGAGCAGCGCTGTGTTTCGGTCGCTCGACGATCTATTTCAAGGTCAACCAGAAGCACCGTCACATGCCGGTTCTGCTGAGCTGCTTTCTCGGCGCGTTCTTTGTCTGGATTGCCGAGAACGTCTCAACGTACTCGCACATCTGGATTTACCCCAACCAGACGGGCGGCTGGCAGATGGTTTCTGCCGGGAAACTCGTCGCGTGGTTCCTGCTCATGATGCTCAGCTTCGTCCTCGTTACGCTGGTCAATCAGCCGCGGTCGCTGGGTTGTCCGATCGACGAATCTGAGGCCCTGCCCGAAACCGTTCCCGCCGCCCGAGGCCCGCAGATTGCGGAATGGCTGTTAGGACGTGTCGAAACCGTTCAACCACGCGAAACCGTGACTGAGTGACACCGCCGGGGCTTCCGGCTAGACTGCCGCCGCTGTTCAGGAAACACAGCGTTGAGGATTCGGGCGGGCTGATTATGCCGCTCTGACCCCCGCTTCTGCCGACCGCCGCGGACGGAGCTTCCGTGGCTGAGGAAACCGCGAACGACCGACGTTCGGATGTTGTCCTGCCGTGCGTTGAGTCGGTCCCGTTTATTTGTCCTGTCGCCCCCGGTGCGACTCCACTCGAGACAGAATTGATGAGCGACAAACAGAATCTGTTCAACAAGGTCTGGGATTTACACGCCGTAGGAACGCTGCAGTCCGGGCAGACGCAACTGTTCATCGGCCAGCACCTGATTCACGAAGTGACCAGCCCGCAGGCCTTCGAGATGCTCCGCGAGCGGAACCTCAAGGTCATGTATCCCGAGCGGACGATGGCGACCGTCGACCACATCATTCCGACCGAGAACCAGGCCCGTCCGTTCGCCGACTCGCTCGCCGAAGAAATGATGTCGGCCATCGAGCAGAACTGTCGCGAGTTCGGCATTACGCTTCTCGACCTGGACGACAACCGCCAGGGCGTCGTCCACGTGATGGGCCCCGAGCAGGGTCTGACTCAGCCCGGCCAGACGATTGCCTGCGGCGACAGCCACACCAGCACGCACGGCGCCTTCGGGGCCATCGCGTTCGGTATCGGCACCAGCCAGGTCGCCTATGTCCTGGCGACGCAGACGCTCGCGATGCAGCGACCGAAAGTGCGGCGCGTCGAAGTCAACGGCGAGCTGGCTCCGGGAGTCTTCGCGAAGGACGTCACGCTGTACATCATCCAGAAGCTCGGCGTGCAGGGCGGCGTTGGCTACGCGTACGAGTACGCTGGCGACGTCTTCGATCGGATGACGATGGAAGAGCGGATGACCGTCTGCAACATGGCGATCGAAGGCGGAGCCCGCTGCGGCTACGTCAACCCGGACCAGACTACGGTCGACTATCTCCGCGGTCGCCCGTTCGCTCCGCAGGGAGCCGACTTCGACCGAGCTGCCGAATGGTGGCTGAGTCTCGCATCCGGCCCCGACGCCGAATACGACGACATCGTGACGTTTGACGCTGCCGACATCGAACCGACCGTCACCTGGGGCATCACTCCGGCACAGTCTGTCGGTGTGACGCAGAACGTGCCGAGCGTCGCCAGCTTCCCGGAATCCGAGCAGAAGCTGATCGCGGAAGCTCACGAATACATGGGCATCGGCGACGACCAGCCGATGGAAGGCACGAAGATCGACGTCGCGTTCGTCGGCTCGTGCACCAACGGCCGCATCTCGGACCTGCGTGAAGCCGCCGCCGTCGCCAAAGGCCGGCACGTTGCCGAAGGCGTTCGAGCACTGATCGTCCCCGGCTCGCAGCTCGTCGCGAAGCAGGCGGAAGAAGAAGGCCTCGACAAAATCTTCACGGAAGCCGGGTTCCAGTGGCGAGCCGCTGGGTGCTCGATGTGCCTGGCGATGAACCCCGACAAGCTGCAGGGCCGCGAAGTCTGTGCCTCGTCCAGCAACCGCAACTTCAAAGGCCGCCAGGGCAGCCCGACCGGTCGGACGCTCCTGATGAGCCCCGCCATGGTCGCCGCCGCCGCCATCAACGGAGCCGTCACCGACGTCCGCAAGATGCTGGAACCAGCTGCGGTCTGATGACGACGACCGTCTGCCTTCTCACCTCTCCCTCTGGGAGAGGTCGCGGTCTCAGCCGCGGGTGAGGGCAGCCCGAACAACACAACAACGTTTCAACAAACCAGAGCGTCCCCTCTCCTGGCCCTGAGAGGCCGACCACTCCCGCAAGCGGGAGAGGTGACCGGCGACGCGAAAATCAGAGTCACCAGACACGAAGGAACCCGGCCATGCAGACCATCACTCAGATCACTGGCTCCGGCATCCCGCTGTTGCTCGACGATATCGATACCGACCGGATTATCCCTGCGCGTTACCTGCGCTGCGTCACGTTCGACGGAATCGGCGAGCACGCGTTCGAGGACGATCGGCAGCAGGACCCGAACCACCCGTTCAACAAAGAGCAGTTCCAGAACGGCAAGGTGCTCGTCGCCGGTCGTAACTTCGGCTGCGGCTCGTCACGCGAGCACGCCCCGCAGTCACTGATGCGCTGGGGCGTCCAGGCAATCGTTGCCGAATCGTTCGCCGAGATCTTCTTCGGCAACTGCACGTCGCTGGGCATCCCGGCAGTCTGTGCCTCGCGGGACGATCTCAGGAAGTTGTCTGCTGCCGTCGAAGCAAATCCAGCGCTCGATGTGACTGTCGATCTCGAAGCCCTGACGGTCTCCTTCGGCGGCGAGTCGATCTCGATCACAATGCCCGAAGGCGCCCGCAGCGCCCTGGCGACCGGCCAGTGGGACTTCCTCGCCCAACTGCTCGACGCCGAAACCGGCATCAAAGAAACAGCCGCGAAGCTCCCGTACCTCAACGCCTTTTCGGCGTAAGGGTGTTACCGGGCGTGTCTGGGGTCGAGCCTCAGCGAGCCCCCAGATTGAGAGTGACGCTGGGGGCTCATCGCTCGTTCCTCGCTCTTCGACCCCAGCCACCCAGTGGACCATCCAGCTCAACCTGATCGAGACTCGCCATGAAATCGCTTCGTCAGTCCGCTGCTCTGTCGATTGTCGTTGTGATCTTGAGTCTCGATTTCGCGAGCCAGTGCTCAGCCGAAGAGAACCCTGGCTTCTACTGGGAGAACAACGAGGAAGCTGGCGAGGCGACGTTGATCGTCCGCGATCAGCCGGTCGTTCGGTACATGTACGCGTTCGACAAATCGTCGGACGAGCGGGCTCATGAGACTTACAAGGTCTATCACCACGTCTTCGGGCCGGGCTCGAACACGATCATCACCAAAGGCCCGCACGGAAAGTACACGCACCATCGCGGGCTGTACGTCGGCTGGAACAAGATCGGCTTCGAGGGCACGTCGCTCGACTTCTGGCACTGCACCAAAGGGGCACACCTGCGGCATGTGAAGTTTCTCGAGCTGAAGGGTGGGGCTCAGTCCGGAACGATGACCGCCGAGATTCACTGGAACGATGCCGAGGGCAAGCCGGTCATCATCGAAAAGCGAACGGTCACAGCCAACCAGGAACCGAACACCAAAGGCTGGCAGATTGACTGGTCGACCGTCCTGAAGAGTCAGCGCGGCGACATCACACTGAACGGTGACCGCCAGCACGCCGGCTTCCAGTTCCGAGCCGCTCAACCCGTCGCCGACGCCAACGGAGCAACCTACCTGCGACCGGCGAGCTTCCCGCAGAACCCAGAAGCAATTCAGGTCGGTGATAAAGGCGACCCACCCGCGCACATCAACCTGGGCTGGTTCGCGATGAGCTACGAACTCGAAGGCCGCCGCTACAACGTCGAGTACTTCGACAACCCCGGTCTGCCGAAACCGTCGCTCTACTCCGAACGCCCGTACGGTCGCTTCGGAACGTTCTTCAAGACGACCCTGAAAGCCGACCAGCCGCTCGAGATGCGATACCGCGTCGTCGTTTCAGCCGGCGACAAACCCACCGTCGCCGACATCCAGAAGCGAGCTGACAAGTTCGGCGAGCTGTTTCAGTAGGCACTGCGACGCCTACTTACCCTTCGTCTTCGCCGGCTTCTGAGGCTGCGGTTTCGACGTTTCTGACTTGCTGAGCTTCTTCTGCAGGTTGCCGAATTTGGTTGCTGGCTTGCGGACCATGCGTCGTTCGTTGCCGCCCATAGCTGGCTCCTGTCGTCATTAAGTATGTCGGGAATGCTCCCCAGTCTGCGCCGCTGGCACCGGGAATGCCGATTCTGCTGTTGATTCGGGCAGGTTTTCGCGTAGGGATCCCGGAGGTACGCTGCTTCTCTGGCGATCTCGTCCGAAACTCTGGCAGGCTTCGGTGGTTTGTGACAAGCCGTCAGAATCGGATCCACACGACTCGGCACGGATTCGCCCCATTCGCTCACTGCAGATCAGGCCTCCTATGAGTTCTCTCTCGACCGAACTTCAGACTTCAGGGGCGCACGATGCGCCGGAAGCTGACGGTCCGGTCGAGACGACTGCAGTCGATGCTCAGCCCCTGAACTCCGCAACGCCGCCCGGCTGGTTTCAGAAACGGCGCCAGCGGACGATGGAGGAAGACGAGCCCGCAAACCGAGCGACCAGGGAGACAACGAAACGAGCCCCGAAGCAGCGGCGTGCCGCACTTCCGGCGCTCGAAGTCGTACCCGAGGAAGAGCCAGACAACCGCGACTGGCTGCAGAAAACGATCGACTGGCTGCGCGGCGTGGCGGCGGAAAGCTATGGAGCCTCGCTGATCGTCCACGCGATCCTGCTGTTCTGCATGTCGCTCTACATCTTCAAGCTGCACGACGACAACAACTCCATATCGCTCGTCGCCTCCGAATCGAACAGCCTGCCGACCGAGTTCAACGAGATCGTCGCGCTGCAGCTCGACACAGCTGGCAACGCCGAAGAAACCGAGTTGCCTCAAAACCAGACACTGCCGCTTCAGACCGATCTGATCGCGACAAGCGACGCCGCAATCGATCTCGCGAAGTACGCCGGCAGCGGCGAGGGACAGGACGGCGAAGATTCCAGCGGAATGCTCTTCGCCATGCCCAGCGGCGGCCAGGTTGTTTCGGCCGGCAGCTTCAGTGCGTGGACCGTGCCGAAGGACCCAGGCCCCGGCGAGGACTACAAGATCGTCATCATGGTCAAGGTGCCGGAGAAACGGACCCTCTACCCGATCAGTGATCTGTCCGGCGAGGTCATCGGCACGGATGGTTTCCGTCTGGAGATTCCATTCGGAAAGTTCCGCGATCGCTACGGAACTCGAATTCAGAGTCGCGGACTGCTGGCCTTTCCGCGTCGCAATGACCGCGTGCGAGTCGTTGACGGCAGCGTGCAGATCGTCGTCGACATCCCCGGCGCAACGCGTCTGGTCAAAGACACGATCGAAGTGAAGTCGCGAATGCTCGACGAAGACCAGACGCTCGAAATCGAGTTCTGAGAAAGTCGTTGATCGCTCCGCGATCGAAACGAAACATCGTGCCTGGTGCTGCAGGCTTTTGAGCGTGGGCATCGTCCTGCAGGTAAAAATCTATTCCGCCGTCGGTCAGACGCGTTTCGATCGCGGAGCGATCAACGACTTTCAGCTCAACCGCAGCCACAGCGCCTTCAGGTAGTCCGATTCAGGACAGTTGGTCGCCGTCGGGTGGTCGGGACCGGCGCCGGTGCGATCGAAGATCTGGACGTCTCGCGGAGTGCGCCGCGCGTTTTCTTCAGAAGCGGCTCCAGCTTCCGGCGGACCGGCCTGGCGGGCGGCGGAGCAAACCAGTTTCTCGAACTCTTCTCGCGACAGCAGGCCGGCACAGGTAAACGTCGCCATGATTCCGCCCGGCTTGACGAGTTGCATCGCCAGGCGATTCAGGTCGAAGTGCGCCCGGCGACCTTCTTCGAGTTCCGCTCGCGAGCGGATCAGCTTCGGCGGGTCGAGCACCAGCACGTCGAACTGCTTGCCGTTACGAACCATGTCCCGCATCCAGGCAAACGCGTCGGCGTGTACGCAGCGGACTCGCGCCTGATTGAGATTCGCGTTCGACTTTGCGAGCGCCAGCGCCGTTTCGTCGAGATCGATCGCCGTGACCTCGCTCGCCTTGCCGAGCTTTGCGGCCTGAATCGCAAACCCGCCGGTGTAGCAGCAGACGTCGGCGACCGATCGACCCGCCGTGAACTCGGTCAGCTTGCGACGATTCTCGCGCTGGTCGCAGAAGAAGCCGGTCTTGTGACCCTCGTCGAAACGGATGCGGAAGCGGGTGCCGTATTCCTGAATCGTCACGGCATCGGGAGTGTTTGGCGATGCGATGACCGGTGCATCGAAGCCTTCCTGCGTTTCGCTGTGAGGGCTCGTGCGTATGACGACATGCTCGGCATCGGTCAGCGACAGCAGCTTTTCAGCCAGAGCCTCGGCCCGCTGAAACATCGCCAGCGAGAACGCTTCGAGCGACAGCACGTTGGCGTACTGGTCAACGACGATGCCCGGCAGGAAGTCTCCTTCCGCGTGCAGCAGCCGGACCGCGTCGGTCTGCTCGCCGATCGAAAACAGATCGCGCCGCAATGAAACGGCTCGCTCGAGCGTTGCGTCCCAGAACGCCTCGTCCGGAGGCTGCTCGCCCCAGCGAATAATGCGGATACCGACTTCCGCCATCGGGTTGTACCAGCCGAAGCCAAGCCGTCCGCCTTCGGTGCTGTCGACCGCGACCAGATCGCCCGGCTGTACAGAATCGGGAACGTGAGCGATCCGCTTGCGAAAGATGTTCGGATGCGGAAACGTCGTCCGCACGGTGACGACGGGGATCGCTGCTGCATCGGCAACAACGTCGAGTGGTCTCGGTGCCGTGCTGATCTCAAAGGTGCGAGCGTGACGGGGCCGCTTTTCGCGCCGAAACTGAGGACGGTCGGGACGGCGGGGCTTATCAGATCGGTAAGGAGCAGGCATCGGGCAAGCTTCAAGCAGGACGAATGCCCGATCCGCTGGCGAGTCGGTAAGCTGCGTCCCTGTGTTGCAAAACGTTGTTTGTCGAGCCGTATTCCGCAGCCAGAGCTGACCGAGTGACTCAACCGCGAGCAGTCTACATTCACGTTCCGTTTTGTGCGCACCGCTGCGGGTATTGCGATTTCACGCTGATCGCCGGGCGGGACGACCTGGCCGGAGCGTATCTCGACGCCCTGCAGGCTGAGATCGAACGCTCGCCGCTGACCGAACCCCTCGACACGCTGTTCCTGGGCGGCGGCACGCCGACGCAGCTTGACGAGCCGCACCTGCAGCGACTGCTCGACGTCCTCTGCTCGGCGTTCCGCTTCAGCCCGGACATCGAGTTCAACGTCGAGGCTAATCCGGACGGCCTGACCGACGCGAAGCTCGACGCCCTAGCCGACGCAGGAGTCAATCGGCTGAGCCTCGGCGTGCAGTCGTTCGAAGGCCGTTTCCTGAGTCTGCTCGAACGACGGCATTCCAGCGCGTCCGCAGTCGACGCGTTCAATCGTTGTCGGTCGCGGTTTCCGAACGTCAGCCTCGACCTGATCTTCGCCGTGCCGGGCCAGACACTCGACGACTGGCGGCGCGATCTGCAGACGGCGATCGACCTGCAGCCGAATCAGGTCTCGACGTACGGCCTGACGTTTGAGAAGGGCACGACGTTCTGGACACGTCGCGAGAAAGGCCAGCTCGACCAGGCCGACGATTCGCTCGAACGTGAGATGTACGGCGCCGCGATGGACCAGCTCGCCGCCGCCGGGTTCGAGCACTACGAAATCTCGAGCTTCGCGCAGCCCGGCTTCCGCTGCCGGCACAACCAGGTCTACTGGAACGGCGGCGAGTACCTCGGCTTCGGCCCCGGTGCCGCAAGCTTTGTCGGCGGCGTCCGCTGGCAGAACCACCGCAGCACAACAACCTGGATCCGCAAAATCCTCGCCGGAAAAGACGCCGTCGGCGACCGCGAGCAACTCGATCCGGAAGCCTCCGCCCGCGAACGCCTCATCCTCGGCCTGCGCCAGATCGAAGGCATCGACGTCACCGCGTTCCAGGCTCAAACCGGCTTCGCCCTCGAAGCCCTCGGCGGAGAAGTACTGGGCCAATTGCAAACACAGTCTCTGCTCGAACTGACGAACGGCGTTCTCCACCTGACCCGCGAAGGCCGATTCTTCTACGACACCGTCGCTGCCGAGCTGGTGTAGGAGCAAGCCGCAAGCACAACCGCAAAGCCGGTCGTTGAAACCGCTTCAGAAGTCATCACCGTACGCCACGGACCAGTCAGGCTCAGTCGCGCGTCTTACGTTCTCATCGTTGGCAATCTGGAAATGCACCAGTCGGGCAGTGCGGTTGCTTCCTGCTGCTTCACCAATTGCAATGTTGCACGTCGATCGGTCTTTTGAACCGTTCACCAATGCCGGCTTTTCATGGGCAGCAGCGGGATGAGATTGTGAGAACACGAATTGGCGGACAGTGCTGGGGAGTTCTGGTTCTGATCTGCGCGTTTTCGTGTGCTGACGCGGCGGCGGACATCTTCAAGCCCGAGGAACGATTTCTTGGGATGCTGGCGAATGGCGAGTACGTTCACGGGGACCGGGTTCACGAATGGCATGATGCCGCGGCGCAGCCGAAGCTGGCTGCGCGGGCGGTGTTTGATGGCGGGAATCCGTTTCGCTGGGTGATCGATCAGGCCGTGACGCTCGGGCCGCCGCCGAATGCGCTCGTCGAGTTTTACGGTGGTGATTGTCTGCCGGGACGGATCGTTGATTACGAAGCCGCCGAGTACGACTCGTTCGAGGCTCACGACGAGTATCTGGTTGTCGAGCCGTCAATCGCCGTCGACCGTCCGGGCGAGAAGCGAACGCCGTTTCTGCGGATCAGGACGCAGTGGCTCAAGCGGGTTGTGTTCGAGCGGAAGCTCGGTGTGCCCAGCGAGTGGCGACCGGGAACCGCGTTTCTGCACGACGGCAGTGCCGTCCGGTTTCGCGGCGTTCGCTGGGCGAAGGGGGCTGTCGCCGTGCTGTCCGACGACGGCGTCAAAACGCTGCTGCACTCGCAGATCGCCGAGCTGCATCTGCCGGATCGAAACGGCTGGGAGAACTGGTTCGAGCAACTGGCCGTCCTGTCGCCGGACCTCAAGTCGCGGCTGCTGCAGATTGAGTGCGAGAACGGACTGCGGCTGACAGCGTCGACGTCGCGTTACCGGCCAACGTTCTCCGGTGATCAGAGCAGCATGGAGAGCTGGCATCCGCTGTTTCACCCTGCCTGGAGCCTCGACCCGCTAACGGTCCCGTTCGCTGCCGTGCGAGTCTGGCGGTTCTTCGCACCGACGGAGATCCCCGCGACGCTGCTCGAACCGACCGCGACGCGTGACGGAGTTGTCTTCAGCTCAGGCTGGAACTGGCAGCGGAACGTTAGCGTGCAGCAGACGACGGCGATCAGCGGGCAGAAGCACGCCGGTTGGGGCTTCGGCACTCACGCACCGACTCAGTTAACGCTGCCGCTGCACGGCGTCGTAACGGCGTTTCGAGTCAAAGCCGGGTTAGACCAGTCCGTGCGAACCGGCGGCTGCGCGCGAGCGTCACTGGCATACGTAGCAAACCCTGCCGCCGCGTTCTGGCGGAGTGAGACGCTGATTGGTTCGGAGAAGTCGTTCGACTCCCGCTGGCAGAACGTTCCGAACGCGAACACTCCCGATGCGGCACTGCTGCTGACGTCGGACCCGCTGATCAACGAACGACCGAAGGGCGCCGATCCGTTCGACATTCGCGACTGCGTGAACTGGATCGAGCCCGAGTTCCGACTTGACGCCGCAAAGCTGCAGCAGGAAGTCGCCCGTCGTCGGTCGCAGACGCTGCCCGCGCTGCACGACTGGACGCTGACGCAATCGCTGCCGCCGGTCGGCACTGCGAGCGACGACGCGAAGCCGGTGTCGGAAGCTGACGCATCGGACGCCGACTCAAAAACAATCCGCGTTGGCAGTGTCTGGAACGAGAGTGTTCCAAACGACCATCGGTTTGGAATCGTCGCGTCAGTAAATGGTCCGTTTGCAGCGTTCACTCGCGAGCTGCGCGTCAAAGCCGATCACCGCTGGCTGGCACTGTCGATCGATCGTCCCGAGCTGAAGCAGCCGGCACCCGGCGAGTTGCGACCGCTTGATGTGATCGTTCGGCTCGACGGTCGCACCGTTCTACAGCAGCCGGTCCCGCAACGCTCCGGGCAGAACATCGCCGACCCGATTCTCGTCCCGCTGATCGGGCTGCAGAACAGGAAGGTGCGCTGCGACGTTGTGGTGTTTTCGCCCGCCGGCCTTGATCCAGCAGTCAAAGCCGACGACGAAACGATTTCGCTGGTAAATTCGTTCGAGTGGCTCGGAGCCGAGCTGACCGAGCAGCCGCCGGGGATCGCTGTCGTGTTTGATGAGGATCGCGAGTTCGTCGACCGGCTTCCCGATGGCGAGGGGACCCTCGAACTCGCGACGACCGACGTTTCGTCGGGCTCGGTTGCGATGAAGGTCGGTGGCGGTGAGCGGTCGAACCCGCTGATCAAGGGCGTCGAACTGCCGCTGCGCGAGTATCCGCGACTGGGCGAGTTCCGGTACCTCCGCTTTGCCTGGAAGAAGCCGGACGGCGATCTCGTCGCGTTATCGATCGCTCACGATGGATTGCTCGGCCTGCCGGAGATGGCGTTCGACGGCCCGCGTCCACAGGCGTTTCATCCGGCGACCGCACAGCGAGAGTTTGCAAAAAGCCGTGACCCGCGACGGCTGATCCAATCCGACGATCGCGGCGCCAGGTACTCGTACCAGTACGACAGCGGCACGTTAAAAACTGAGCAGCCTGTCCTGCGGCTCGACCGCAAAGTGCCGAAGGACTGGGTCGTTCACACGCGTGACCTGTTCGCCGAATTCGGAGCGTTCACGCTGACGGGTGTCGGCCTGCAGAGCTTGGGTGGCGGCGCGGCGTTCTTCGATCAGATTTATCTCGCGCGGACGCAGGCCGACTTCGACTGGATCCCACAGCTCAACGGAACGCCGCCGACGAAGTCCGCCGACGAGAACGTTGTCGCCGAACCTCGCAAGCCGCGCGATCTCGGCGAAACGCTTGCGAAGCTTGCTCCGCAGTTCGCGCTGTCGCAGACCAACAACTCGGAAGTGCTGCTGCGTGAATCCGGCGGACGAATGAACGTGCTGCGCACGCATCCGCTGGCTCAGGACAAGCCTGCTGTGTTCCGCTCGCCGGTTTCGATTCGTGCCGGAAAGAAGACCGAGTTGCACGTCGGCGTGACACACCATCCGGATGCGGATTGCGAACTCATCGTTCGAGCCGCCGGGCAGGACGTGCATCGCCAGGCGATCTCCAAAGACACGGTTAAGGATGGTTGGCTCGACGTCGCCGTTGATCTGTCACGCTTTGTCGGGCAGAACATCGTGCTGGAAGTTGTGCATCAGCCATCCGGCTGGGCGAACGAGTACGCCTACTGGAGCCGACTGGAAATCACCGAGCAGTAGCTCAAGGCTGACAGTAACTCTGACGGAATATGGATTGATGACTGAGCGAGTGCCGCTGACCGACGAAGAACGAGCCACTTACGAATGGCAGATCTGGGTTGATGACTTCGGAGAGGCCGGGCAGGAGATTCTGAAGAATTCGTCGGTGCTGGTGTCGCGGCTCGGAGGACTCGGCGGAGTGGTCGCATACGAACTCGCAGCCGCCGGCGTCGGTAAGCTGGTCCTCGCACACGCGGGCAATGTCAAACACAGTGACCTGAACCGTCAACTGCTGATGACGCACGACTGGCTGGGCAAGCCACGCATCGAGTCGGCGGTTCGGCGGCTCAAAGAGCTGAACCCGCGACTGGAGATCGTCGCGGCTGGCGAGAACATCAGCGAAGACAACGCCGAGCGGCTCGTCAGCGAAGCAGACCTCATTATCGACTGCGCTCCGCTCTTCACCGAACGCTTTGCAATGAACCGGCAGGCGGTGCTGCAGAACAAGCCGCTGATCGAGTGCGCGATGTTCGACCTTGAAGCAACGCTGACGACAATCCGCCCCGGACAGACACCGTGCCTCGCATGCCTGTATCCGGAAAAGCCGCCTGAATGGCGTCGCGAGTTCCCGGTCTTCGGTGCCGTCTCAGGAGCCATCGGGTGCATGGCCGTCATGGAAGCCATCAAAGTGCTCGCTGGCTTCGGCGAAACGCTTGATAGCGAACTACTCAGCTTCGACCTGCGAGACATGACCTTCTCCCGCCGTCGCATCCAGCGAAACGAAAGCTGCCCGATCTGCGGGTGAACGAGCTGGAAAGACTTCTTCACAGAACGATGAGTCACAGAATCATTTCAGCTCAGTCTTTTAAAATGATTCTGTGATCATGATTCTGTAACTCGACGTGCCGACTGATTCTGTCAGTAGCCCGCTCGCATATACATGCCACCGGGCAGGCGGCGGACGAGGCGTTTCATTTCGAGGACGGTCAGAGTGGCGAGGACCCGAGAGGGTTCGATGCCGGCTTCGCGGATGACTTCGTCAATAGGACGCGGGTCGGTATGCACGCAGTTGAGGACGGCTCGTTCCTGATCGTTGAGCGTCAGCTCGCGGGTGCTGCGGACCTCGCCTTTGTCTTCGGATTTGACTGGCTCGATCAGTGGGCCGAGTGCCTGCAGAACGTCGTCGGCATCGCGGATCAGAGTCGCTCCATCACGGATCAGGTTATGGCAGCCTTCACTGGCGAGGCTGTCGACTCGACCAGGCAACGCCATGACTTCGCGGCCCTGCTCATTCGCGTGGCGGGCTGTGTGGAGGGCTCCGCTTTTGCGGTTGGCCTCGACAATGATCACGCCGAGTGACAGGCCACTGATGATCCGGTTTCGTTGAGGGAAGAGTCCGGCGGACGGCTTCTGCTCGAAGCGGTTCTCAGAGAGGATCGCGCCGGACTCGGCGATCTGAGCGGTCAGGTCCTTGTGCTCGGGCGGGTAGACTTCGAGCAGTCCGGTTGCTGATACGGCAATCGTTCGACCACCGACGGAGAGTGCTCCGCGATGCGCTGCTCCGTCGATGCCTCGTGCGAGTCCGCTGACGATCGTCAATCCAGCCATCGCGAGTGCCCGCCCGAGTCGCTCGGCTTGCTGCTGACCATAAACTGTGCAGCGCCTTGCTCCGACGATCGCGACCGCCATGTCGTCCTGCTTGAGAACTTCTCCGCGGCAACGCAGCAGTCGCGGCGCGTCGTCGACCTGATCGAGATTCGTTGGAAAGTCTGCAGAGCCGCGTTCGAGAAACCGGAAACGGTGTTCGCAGGCCAATCGCCACTCATGCTCGGCAGCGTTCGAGTGCTTCGCCGCCTGAATCTGCATCGCGAGCTTCGGGCCGATTCCCGAGACGTGTTCCAGGTCAGCGATGCTCGCAGCCAGGACCGCATCCGGATCGCCGAAGTAGTCGAGCAGTGATGTGAGATGCCGTGGGCCGATGCCTGGCACAAGACTGAGCCTCAGATGGGCGAGCAGCTCGTTGGGTGCGTTACGGACGTCTGATGAACCGGTAGCGTCGCCCGGCAGCATCTCGTCAGCAGCAAACAGGTCACCGGTTTCCGACACGGCAGGGCTCTCAATTTGCGAACGTGAACATCGTTTTCTTATGGGAGCGGAGATTACCAGGAAGTATCCATGCTGACACCTGTTGCCGTGCTGTCGGAACTACGACAGACGAACCGATCGGATCGAGCGACGATTTGCTCCGACCCCAAAAGCCGTATTGACCGTCTGTATGGGCTGAAATAAGCTCGCGCCACGTTCGGCGGATTCCGCTGCGCGGACGGCACCCTTTCTCCTGCCTGATCTTGGCAGCAACCGGTTCCATTACTCCCCATCACATAAAGTCGATCATCGAGTCCGGTTGAGCGCACCATGCGACTCCACAAGTCTGGCCAGTCCTGGATCGTTCATACGCCGGCGAAACTCAACCTGTTCCTGGAAGTTCTGGGAAAGCGTGACGACGGTTTTCATGAGCTGCAGACGCTGATGACGACCGTCAACCTGTTCGACACACTGATTTTCACAGAGGAGCCAAATTCCAACGTTTCACTGCGTTGCCACGACGCCGGTTGTGCCCTGCGAAAGGACGCCAGGTCGGGTGGCTCATCAACGATGAGCATCCCGGAAGGAGCGGACAATCTCGCAGTGCGGGCGGCGGAACTGCTTCGGTCGAAAACTGGTGTCCGGGCCGGCATTCACATCGACCTCTACAAGCGGATTCCAGCTGCTGCGGGACTGGCAGGAGGGTCGAGCAACGCCGCCGCAACTCTCTTCGCTCTGAATCGGATTCACGGCCTCGGTCTGAGCCGTCAGGAGCTGCAGGAACTCGCATCTGAGATTGGCAGCGACGTCAGCTTCTTCCTGTCTTCCTCACCCACCGCATTGTGTGAAGGTCGAGGCGAAATCATTCGACCGACCCCACTTCCGTCCCGCCTGTACTTCGTCATCGCCAAGCCAGCCAGCGGACTCTCGACAGCCGATGTCTTCCGGAACTGCCGACCGGAATCGTCGCCTCGCGGTGCAGCGGCTTTGCTGCAGAGCCTCATGCAGGGCAATCTGCAGCGAGCAGGAAGTCAGCTCTTCAACTCACTGCAGGCGCCGGCGGAATCACTGAACCCGGAACTTCAGCGATTGAAACAAAACTTTGCCCGGCAGCGATTTGTCGGGCACATGATGAGCGGAAGCGGAACCGCGTGGTTCGGTGTCTGTCGACACCGGCACGAAGCTATGACGGCTGCCTCGCGGTTGAGGGCATCAGGCCCCGATCGCGTCTTCGTGGCGGAAACGTCACCCTGACGCGGCGAGTTTCAGGAGGGACGGCTGTGGAGATCACCGAAGTCCGCATCAAACTCATGGACGATCCCAACGATCGCCTGCAGGGTTTCTGTTCGATCACCTTCGATGGCTGCTTCGTCATCCGGGACCTGAAGATCATTCAGGGAGCGAAGGGGGCATTCGTAGCGATGCCCAGCCGCAAGCTTACGGACCGCTGCGGGGACTGCGGAGCGAAGAACCATCTGCGAGCGGCCTTCTGCAACGATTGCGGGGCGGAACTCGAACAGGACCGCGCCATCAAGGATGGAGACGGTCGCGCCAAGCTTTATGCCGACATCGCGCACCCGATTAACTCGCGCTGCCGCGACATGATCCAGTCCCGTGTGCTCGATGCGTTCGAGAACGAAAAGATTCTCGCGAAGAAGCCCGGCTACGTCTGCACGTACGACGATTACGGTGAGGACCGCATCGCCATTGTCAAGCGGCGTCCCGCCGCAGCGACTGCCGAGACTCCCTCCACGGAAACTTCTGTGTCTGTCGGAAAGACGATTCGCATTGATGGCCCGGAGGGTCAGCAGCGGCGTATCGACGGGCCAGCCAGCGAAACGGCATCGCGACCTCACCTTCTGGACACACCAGATCGCGCTCGGGAGACGGCTGGAAATTCAGACGATAACTTTGGCGCCGGTGTCTGAATGAGCCTGCCATCAACCAGCAGCAGGCAACTTTCTTGATCAATCTTCCGGGAAGCAGTTCGTTTCGATGAGTCGTCCGCGTCGCCAGGGGCCGGCATCCGGAAGTGCCGTTCCGTTTCTCGTGCTCGACGAAAACCGGCTCGCCTGGACCGGTATTCAATCGCTGATTGACAGTGATGCTGCACAGTTGGGCTTCGGACGCTGCGTGCTGATTTACGGCCCGTCCGGTTGTGGGAAGTCGCACCTGTGCGACGTGCTGGTCCGCGAGCTGATCGACAAGTCATCGAGAAGATGCGAGCGACTTTCGGCGGCGGACTTCCGGGAGATTCGCGGCGGCTGGTCGGATGCTGATCCCGACTCGGAAACCAGTTTGCGTGCTGACGAGCCGCTTGAGTCCGCCGTCTGGCTGCGACACCTGACGCAGTGTGATCTCGTCGTCGTCGAAGATTTCCATCAGCTCATTCGCCATCCGGCGGCTCAGCAATTGTTTCGGGCTCTCTTCGATGCGCTACGGCAGTCCGGAACGGACCTTGTCGTCACGTCGCTGCAGACACCCGGCGACCTGAAAGGTCTGCAGAGCGGCATCGCCAATCGTCTGCGTGGCGGCCTCTGTGTTGGAGTCAAACGTCCCGGTCCGGCAGCTCGTGAGCGATTGCTGGCTCACTTCTGCTCGCACCTGCAGATCGCGATACCGCAGCCAATACTCAAAGCCTTCGCGAAGCAGCTTGCCGTCTCGCCGCGCGAACTACTGGGGTCGCTGCTGCGGTTCGACGAAGTCGTCCATCAGCAGCGACGAATGCCCGACGCAGAACTCGCGCGAGCCTTTCTGCGACAGGAGATTCTTCCGGCACAGATCACAATTGAAGCCGTCGCGAAAGCCGTCGCCCGAGAGTTCGGCGTTCGTCTCAGCGACATGCGATCGACGTCGCGCGATCACGTCGTCGCTGTCCCGCGCCAGTGCGCGATGTATCTCGCCAGAGAACTGACCGGTGAGCATCTCGCGACGATCGGCAAGTACTTCAGCGGCCGCAGTCACAGCACCGTTCTCCACGCCTGCTCGCGAATCGCCGAACAGATTGAAGAGGACGCCGCACTCCGGCAGCAGGTTGTCGCCGTCAAACGAGTGCTCAACGTCCCGTAGGCCGCATGAAACGCGGCACTCATCACGAGGCACAAATGATCCAGAAGAACGCTCTCGAACTGCAAAAGCTGGTCTCAATGATCGAGCGATTCGTCGCGGGTGATTGTCGAACGCGCGATGTTGTCCGTGATCTCGAAAGTTGTTTCGCTGCGTGCGAGTTCGACGACGCGGAAGAGTTCGCTGACCTGCAACTCGCTCTCGCTACGTTCGGCTACGGCTCACAGCGATACGACGAGGATGTTCTCGAACGCGAATGCAGATACGCGCTGAGGATGTTGAAAGCGTGACCGCAGGCAGATGATCGCCACCTTGAAACTACCGTGCTCTTTGCGGCCTACTTCTTACGGCGGTTGACGATGCCTTCGAGCTTCTTGCGTTCGGCTTCCAGCACGTCTGCGGGGATCGTCGCGGGCTTTACATCGGTGTGTTCGATCGTCTCGTCGGTCGGGATCGGCCGCAGGCGGATGCTGCGGTACCAGACCGGGTCGCCGTGATCCTGCAGGTACAGGCTACCGCCTCGGGATTTCAGGTCCGCGCCGCGATGCTTGAGCAGCGTAACGTTGAACTCCCATTTCGGGTCGGAGTAGTCGAAGTCGATGACCTTCTTCCCGTTCAGCCAGTGCTGAATGATGCTGCCTTTGCAGACGATGCGGCCTGTATTCCACTCGCCGACGGGAGCCGTCGCATCCTCTGACGGAGCCATGCAGAAGTAGAGCGACGCCGCACTGGTGCGCGGGTTCTTACCGTCGGCATGAACGGCGTTGTCGAGAATCTGATACTCGTACTGCCCCGGTCGGTAGTAGACGCCACTGTTGCTGCCCTTCGCGACCTTCCACTCGAACCGCAGCTCAAAGTCATCCGGGACTTTCTTCGCACCGTAAGTCAGGCTGCCACCGCGACCGGTTCTGGTGATCGCGCCGTCTTTGACCACCCAGTTCGGCTTGTCCTTGTTCTGTTGCCAGCCATCGAGATCGTGGCCGTTGAACAACAGCTCAAAGCCTGACTGTTTCTCCGCCTTCGACAGCGCATTGGTATCGTCAGCAGAAACAACACACGGCAGCGTTACGATGATCGAAACAGCAAACAGCAGAAGAGGCTTGCAGTGCATCAGGGCTCCCCGTGTGTGTGTTATGTTCAGAATGCGGCTCAGGTCAGCATCGCCGTAGTCTTCGTCAGTCGCCTTACGGGCCAACCAGTTCGACGAAGTTTCCATCGGGATCGCGGACGACGGCCAGACGCAGGCCACCTGCAAGGTCAACCGGACTTTTGGCAAGTGTGCCCACACCAGCGGATTTCAGACGGCCTAGGGCCACTTTCATGTCAGCCACCCAGAACGTCGTGTAGCTGAGTCCGAGCGAGGAGTGAATAAAGTCATTCTCTGGCTTCGCCCCCGGAGCATCCTTGAATTGCATCAGCTTGATCCGAGTCGCGTCGGGAGAATCATCGCAGACGAGAACATGGACGTGGACGCCATGACCGTCGGCCAGACCAGCATTCGAAGCCAGCTCGGCAGAAACATCGAAGCCCTCGATCTCGTGCAGGCCGACGACGTCACGATAGAAGGCAACGGACTTCTTGACGTTGCTGCAGACGATGCCGAAGTCGACTGACGATCGTGAGAATGTGACCTCGGGCTTGCCGTCTGACTGTGCGGCAGTCGAAGCGGCGACAGCACCGCCAAGGCAAATCGCAACGATCACTAACTGCCTGGAAAGAGGGCTCATCAATGGCTCCGTTTGTCACTAAACAGCGAAAAGCTGCCGGCGCCGATCTTCATCGCAGGTCAGATGACGAAGTCGGTCATACGGCCAAGGATCCGGTCGATCAGTTCCTGAGGGAGATCAATGGCTGGCGAGTTTGCCTGGTCGCGGTCCTGCGGGTTGATGCCGCAGTAGACGGACCACGGACCAAGGTGCCGCCAGCGACCGGCTCGTTTGGGTTCGTTCGGCAGGACCGGCGTTGTGCAGCGGTTGCAGCCAATCGTCGAGAAACCCTGAGCGTGCAGCGGGTTCTGGATGACGTGATGCTCGGCGACGTACTCGTCGAGCGTTTCGTCATCGACCATTGCCAGCGGGTTGATCCGGATTGAATTCATTTCGACATCGACCATCAGGATTGGGCAGGTCGATCGGCGCCCGCCTTCGCTGCGCCGCAGGCTGCCGATCAGTGCGTCGTACTGGCCAGCGACCTTGCGGAGCGGCTCGACCTTCCGCATATGACAGCACTCTTTCTGGCCCTCTGGCGTCAGGTACAGGATGCCGTGCTTCTCCGTCTGCTGCTGCATTGTCAGTTCCGGCTCCAGCGTGAGCATTCGGATTCCGTACTCACTGGCGATGCGGTCGCGTGTGTCGAGCGTCTCCTGAAACATCACACCGGTGTCGACGAAGATGACCGGAATATCGACCTTCGACTGGCTGATCATGTGACAGACAACCGTGCCGGCTTCCTGCATGGCTGAGATCGCGGCGACGCGGTCACCGAAGATCTCTTTCGCCCACTGCAGGAGTTCCTGCGGCGTGCGTTCTTCAAAGGTCTGGTTCAGATCGGCCAGATCGGCCTGAGACAGGCGGGCCATTCGCGTCACATCCTGAAAGCGTCATGCTGCCGAAACAGCGGCGAAAAAGCGTGAAAACCCCAGAGATTCGAGCACTTCCGGACTTGTATTGGAGCGTCCGTGACCGGTCAACTCAGGGTGCTCGACGGCCAAATGCAGTGGCAGTCGTAGTCCGGTTTCTCCGAAACCGGAACGTTGGCAGGACACGGAAATCCTCACCTGTGAAGAAGAGGATCGGGAAGGCTGGACGCGACTGACTACATCTTCTGTGCGTTGGTCGCCGTTTGGCTGCCAAACATGGACTCCTCAAATCCGCAGGTTTTGGAAAAACCTGTCTACAGCTTCAGCAGTTCCAGCAACCGATTTTCGTGCGGGTAGGGGTGGCCTTTGTGCTGGCGGAAGGCCTCGGCGTACTCGACACCCAGTTCGCTGCCGCGCTGGCGGCTCCAGCGTTCGCAGCTGTTGAGGTACTCGTCGATGCCGTGCTGTTTCAGCAGCCAGTCGCGCTGACTCGCGTGGCAGGCCAGCATCTTCTGCTTCAGCTCGAACGTCGATGAGATGTCGACCAGAAACTCAGGCTGCACCGCGTTGCCGAACCAGTCGGTGCCTTCAATCGGGTCCACATAATAGAGATGCGGAATGCGTTCGAGCGGTGTCGAAGGCGCGATCTGGTGCGTGTCGTAATTCGGAATCGGCGCGTTGAAACAGGCATCGCGGACCAGCAGGCTGGTTTGTTCGTGATCCGGCATGTAGTCGACCGGCGGCGCGGTGATGACGATCTCCGGCCGGACCTTGCGAAAGAATGCGGTCACGCGGCGCCGGGATTCGTTGTCAAAACAGATGCTGAGGTCGCGAAATTCCAGGCACTCGTAATCGGCACCAAGCAACTGCGCCGCCTGGAAGGCCTCGTCGCGTCTGATCTGCGAAATCGCTTCCGCCGCGAGTTCCGCGCTGCCGCAGTCACCGGGAGTCATCGTTGCAATGGTGATCTCGCAGCCTCGCTGCTTGAGCAGAGCCAGCGTGCCGGCACACTGGAACTCGACATCGTCAGGATGAGCGTGAATCGCGAGAACTCGTACGGGAGAATCAGACATAGTCGTCGCCTCGGGTGAGAAGAGTGCCTGTCAATGCGGCATAGCCTGGCTGCCGCCGGAAGACGTTCAAGTCAGAGGGGATTTGATCTTTGCAGGCCCAAAGGGCCGATCCTATGTCAGCCCCGGGCGCAGCCCGGGGTAAGCGTGCAACAACAAGTCAAAGCCCCGAAGGGGCGATCTTATCCCGAGTCGTCGTTCGGACCGCCCCTTCGGGGATTTGATCTGGTTTGTGATCCGATTCCCAGGGCTGCGCTCTGAGCTTGCATCGAGCCGGCCCGTTGGGCCTGAAATGCTGAGTCACTGCCTGTGCTTGCGAATGTCCCGGCGAGTGGTGATCGTGTTTCCGTGAACTGTCTGCGATCCGCACGTCTGGAGTACTTCCCGGTGAATCTCACCTTCGGAAATGAAAGCCGATCCCCATCGTCCCGTCGAACGGTTACTCCCGCTCAATATCTGCGCCGAGACGTGCTCCGCATTGGCGGATTGGGGATGCTGGGGTTGAACTCGGCGCGGTTGCTGCAGGCTCAGGAGCAGGTGGTCGAGTCGGTTGCGGCGACGGCGAAGTCGGTCGTGTTCCTCTATCAGTTCGGAGGACCATCGCACGGAGACACGTTCGATTTGAAGCCGAACGCGCCCAGCGGTGTGAAGAGCCACTTCGCCGGGATCGAGACCAGCTGCCCGGAGATTCGCATCTGCGAGCATCTGCCGGAAATGGCAAAGGTGATGCACAAGGTCACGCTGGTGCGGACCGTCCATCACTCGATGAAGAACCACAACTCGGCGTCGTACAACGCGCTGACCGGGCACGCGCCGCCGGTCGATGACATTCGGCTGCGGGATTCGCTCGACCTCGCGCCGGCATACGGGTCGACCGTCGATCGCCTTTCACCGAACACGAATGGAATGCCAACGTTCGTCGCGTACCCGTACACGATCCGCGACGGGTCGGTTACGCCAGGACAGCGGGCGAGCTTTCTCGGCAAGGGGCACGACCCGCTGCTGATCACGGAAGACCCGGCGTCGCCTGAGTTCAAACTGCCGGAACTGAGCCTGCCGGCGAATCTCAACGTCGAACGGCTCCGCAACCGGCGCGAGATTCAGAAGCTCGTTAACAGCCAGACAAAGCTGCTCGACTTCTCGGCAGAGGCACAGGGGCTCGATGCGTACTACGAACGCGCGCTGGCGATGCTGAATTCGAGCCAGGTTCGCGAGGCGTTCGACCTGACGCAGGAACCTGAATCGGTGCGGCAGAAGTACGGCATGACGACGTATGGCCAAAGCTGCCTGCTGGCTCGGCGGCTGGTCGAACGCGGCGTCAAGTTCGTCAACGCGTACTTCTCGAACAGCATCGGCGGTCAGAGCACGACCAGCGGCGGCTGGGATACGCACGGCTTCAACGACACGCGGATGTACCCGATCCTCAAAGCGTGGCACCTGCCGATGACCGAGCACACGCTGCCGGTCTTTCTGAACGATCTCGACGAGCGTGGCCTGCTCGACGAAACGCTGGTCGTCTGGATGGGCGAGTTCGGTCGAACTCCGAAGATCAACGCGAACATCAGCCGCGATCACTGGCCGCAGTGCTACACCGTGCTGCTGGCTGGCGGCGGAATCAAGCGCGGCTTCGTATATGGAAAGTCAGACAAGCAGGGAGCGTACCCGGACCGCGATCCCGTCCCGATCGGCGACATCGCCGCGACGATGTATCAGGCACTGGGCATCAATCCGGCGACGGAAGTCCGTGACCGCCTCAACCGCCCGATCCCGATCGCCGCCGGACGCCCGGTGATGGAACTCTTCGCGTGAACCTGTTCGGTCGATTTATCGCGAATCGCCCGCTGGTCGCATCGCTGTTGTGGCTGCTGCTTTGCGTGCCGCCGATTCTCGGAGCGTGCGGGGTTAGCTGGGGCGAAGTGCGGCACGATCGCTGGGGCAGCGAAGGCGACCGCGCCGAACTGTCGGCTGCCGAGGAGACGTTTACCTACCAGGGCTTCCCGATCGTTCTTGTTGCCGAGTCGCCTGACTTTGCCGATGCGACGCGACTGCGAGCCATCCTGCGACTGACTAAGAAGCTGACCGACGGTGAAGATGTTCGTTCCGTTCTCTGGGCCGGGACCGTTCCGAAGTTGAGTCTTTTCGGCGGAGTGCAACCGACACTCTCTGCCGAACTGGACGATGCGGAACTGGTCGCAGCGTTTCGAGGCCTGACTGAGCATCCCCTGGCTCGCGAGCAACTGATCTCCGCCGACCGCACTCTGCTGCTGCTGCCGGTGGTTCCGGATAGCTGGAACAACCAGACGTCCGCCCGCATTCGCTCCGCCACGCGCGAACTGGTTGAGGGCACCGACATTCGAGTTCGAGTGACGGGGGCAATGGCCCTGTGGCATGCGTACCACTCGACGGTCAACGAAAGTCATTCGACGATTCTCTCGACGGCCTGCGGACTGGTTGTCGTACTGGCGCTGGTCATCTTCCGTCGCCCGTCGGCGATTCTGATCGCTGTTAGCGGACCGGTTGTCGGCGTTGCCTGGACGCTGGGCTGGCTGAGATTTCTCTCGCTGACCGGCAACGAACTTTCGCAGATCATTCTGCCGGTACTGGTGCTGATGATCGGCTTTACCGACGGGGTGCACCTGGTCGTGCAGTTGCGGCAGGAGCGGGCTCGCGGAGCGGACCGGCGGACGGCGGTGATCACGGCAATCTCGCACGTCGGTATCGCGTGCCTGCTGACATCTGTCACGACGGCGATTGGCTTTGCGTCGTTGCTGCTGGCCGAGTCGGAAATGGTGCAGGGTTTTGGTCGAGTCTGCGCGATCGGCGTGCTGATCTCGTTTGTCGCCGTCGTGCTGACGATTCCGCTGCTCAGCCTGAGCTGGTTCGGTCGGCGGCTTGAAGTCGGCTTTGAAAAGGACCTCGTCGTCCAGCGGCTCGATCGTTGTGCCGGGTTGTTCGACTTCGTTGTCCGGCACGCGAAGAAGGTCGCGGTCTTCGGTGTCGTACTGACCGGGCTGCTGCTGGCCAAGGCATCGCAGCTTGTTCCCGACGATCAACTCGGACATCGAATCCCGAACCGCGCCGAAGCTTACGAGGCTCTCCGAGACGTCGACCGGTCACTCGGCGGAATCCGGGTCATGCGAATTGTCCTCAAGTGGGACGAGGCCGCGTCGAACGAGACGCTGTTGGCCGTGCTGCGCCGAGTCGAAGACGAAGTAGCCGCCGAGCCGCTCTTCAGCCGCCCGCTTTCAATCCGCAATGTGCTGACCGTTCTGCCTGGAAGCGAGTCTCCAGCGAAACTCGCGTTGGCGAGCCTGATCCCCGACCAGTATCGAGCACAGTTCTGGTTTCCAGATGAGAGGTCCGCACAGATCATCGTCCGCCTGCAGGACCGCGGCATGGCGACGTACCGTCCAATTCTCGACCACCTCGAAGCGACGCTGACGGAGATCGAAACCGAGCATCCCGGCGTCGAGATGTCGCTGACCGGCGAAGCGATCGTCGAAAGCCGTGTCGTCCAGCGAATCGTCACAGAGCTGTTTGAGA
>JAPOLP010001164.1 GCA_029977045.1 Planctomycetota bacterium | reverse complement strand
GCTTCTTCTGGAATGCTCGCTTCTTTGCTTGTGGGATCAGGCTCTGAAACGACGTCGGTGTCGACAGCAGCCGGTGCTGAGCTATCGGCGGAACTGGACGGGGCTGTGTCGGACGAGCACGCGGCACAGGTCAGAAGCACTCCGAGGCAGGCCGCCCGGATCAGGACATTTCTCAGTTGAGACTGCAGAAGCGGAAGTGAATGTTGGAAGAGCATCATGATTCCTCAGTGAATGAAGACGCGGCGTCTGTTGAGTGTCGAGCTGGATTGCCGTCGGCATTGGGAAAACTGGCGAGCAATTTCAAACCGGTTCGCTACGCCAGGATCTGGTCGACGACGTTGCCGCCGATGTCGGTGAGGCGGAAGTCGCGGCCCTGGAAGCGGTAGGTCAGCTTCAAATGGTCGAGGCCCAACAGGTGCAGCACGGTGGCCTGCAGGTCGTGAACATGGACCGGAGTGTCGACCGCGTAGTAGCCCAGTTCGTCGGTCGAGCCGACGGTCTGGCCGCCTTTGACACCGCCACCGGCCAGCCACAGTGAGAAGCCGTCGATGTGATGGTCGCGACCGATCAGATCGCGCGGTTCGCCCTGCGGAGTCCGACCGAACTCGCCGCCCCAGATGACGATGGTGTCTTCGAGCAGCCCTCGCTCTTTCAGGTCCTTAACCAGAGCGGCACTTGACTGATCGACTTCCTCGCAGCGGGCTTCGATCGCCTTGCCGAGGTCCGTGCCGGGATTGCCGTGATGGTCCCAGTCGGTGTGATAAAGCTGGACGAACCGCGTGCCCCGTTCGATCAGCCGGCGAGCCAGCAGACAGTTGCGGGCGAACGTCGGCTTCGAGACGTCCTTGATGTTGTACGCGTCGAGCGTTTCTTTCGTCTCGCCGGAGAGGTCCATCAATTCCGGCGCGCTGCTTTGCATCCGGTAAGCCATTTCGTAAGCCGCGATGCGCGTCGCGATTTCCGGATCGCCAACCTGCTCCAGCCGCTGCCGGTTGAGGTCCGTTACCGCCGAGATGAATTCCTTCTGCCGCTGGTAATCGATCCCCTTGGGGTTCGACAGATTGAGGATCGGATCAGCTCCGTTGAGCAGCGGGACGCCCTGGTAAGTCGTCGGCAGAAAGCCACTCGCCCACAGCGGAGTGCCGCCGCGCGGACCTCGCGGGCCGGAGTTCAGCACGACGAAGCCGGGCAGGTCGTCAGCCTCGCTGCCGATTCCGTACGTCACCCACGCACCCATGCTGGGGCGGCCCATAAACCGCTCGAAGCCCGTATTCATGTAGAGCTTCGCGGGGCCGTGATTGAAGACCTCGGTCTTCATGCTGCGAATCAGGCAGATGTCGTCGGCGATCGATCCGATGTGCGGCAGCAGTTCGGACATCTCGGTGCCGCACTTGCCGCGTTTGAAGTACTTGCGTTTCGTGCCGAGCAGCTTCGCGTCCTTCTTCAGAAACGCGAACCGCTTGCCCTCAACGTACGACTCTGGAATGACCTGCCCGGTCAGTTCGCGCAGCTTCGGCTTATCGTCGTACAGTTCGAGATGACTCGGTCCTCCGGCCATGAACAGGTAGATCACCCGCTTGGCCTTCGGTGGGAAATGCCCATCGCGAGGAGCCAGCGGATTCGTCGCCCGAGGATCGCTGCCCGGAGCCGCAAACAGCTTCCCGTCACTCATCAGCGACGCGAGCCCAAGCCCGCCGATCGAGAAACCAGCGTTGGCAAAGAAATGGCGGCGGGTTTGTTCGTGCAGATTGTTGAGTGGATTGTTCATAAGGTCGGCCTCATGGGCTTCCAGGAATTGATCGGTCGTTACTCGCGAGTGATGAACTCATCCAGGTTCAGGAGAATTCGGGCGAAGACCGTCCAGGTGGCGG
>JAPOLP010000849.1 GCA_029977045.1 Planctomycetota bacterium | reverse complement strand
GGTCAACTGGGGCGTCGTCAGCCAACTCTGGTGTGTCGCTGACCAGCTGCTCGATCGGATCCTCATCGTCGGCCCTTGAGAAGCCGTTGACCTTCGGAACCTCGGAAGCATCTTCGGAGTAGAGGCTTTCCAGAGACGAGCCTTCTTCGCGCCCAGCTATGAGCTTTGAGTACTCGTCATCGTCGTAGGGGTCGTCGTCCAGAACGTGCTCGCTGCTTTCGCGAGCCATCTGTTCGCCCAGGTGCAACTGGATCACGTCGACGAGATCGCTCATCTTCTGGTAGCGATCGGCGGGATCCTTGGCGAGCATTTTCTGAAAGACGTCGCCCAGCCAGTCGGGAACGTCGGAACGTTTTCTACAGAGGTCCGGAACCGGTGCGCTGACGTGGGCCATCAGTGTGTGCGCGACAGTCTCGCCAGAGTACGGAGCCTTGCCTCGCAGCAGGTAGTAGAGAGTGCAGCCGAGAGAGTAGACGTCGGAACGGACGTCGGCGTTGCGGGCATCCTCAATCTGTTCGGGAGCCATGAAGCGGGCCGTGCCGAGCATCTGCCCGGGCATTGTCAGACGGACAGAATCCTCGTCTTCTTCCTCTTCGACTCGGGCGAGCCCCATGTCGAGGATCTTGACGCGACCGGTGTGGCGATCACGAAGCAGGTTGGACGGCTTAATATCTCGATGCGTGACACCCTTTTCGTGAGCGTAGCCAAGACCGCGAGCCGCCTGCAGGACGCATGCGACGCACTCGTCGACCGGCAGCGGTCCTTTGCGTTTGACTCGGGCGAGCATGTTCTCGCCCTCGACCAGTTCCATCACCAGATAGCGAATGCGGTTGAACTTGCCGGCCTCGTATGCCCGCACAACGTTCGGGTGCTTGAGGCGGGCGACCGCTTTGGCTTCCTTCTTGAAACGCTCGATCAGCCGCTTGTTTTTGACGGCGTCGGCAGAGAGCACCTTCAGGGCAACGTTCTTACCGGTCGGTTTGTGCTGAGCCTTGAAAACCTGGCCCATGCCTCCGGAACCGATTTTCTCCAGAACGATATAGTCACCGAAGACAAGGTTGGACGTCTTGCCTTTGAGAACGGCGGCGGCCTGCAGTTTCGTCAGGTACTTTTGCTTGACGAGTTCTCGTGCGAGGTCGTCGCCGGTCTTGACGTGCGGTTCCGCTGCGATGGAGTCGTGGACTGTCGCCATCTCGTCCTGCGAAAGCAGGCCCGAGTCGGCCAGGTTTCCAACGAGGTCCTCAATGCTGATGCCCATGAGCCGTAGCCGCTCAGATGTGGAAGAACGGGAAGAGATGTCGTGTCTGAAATACTTAATCCGGTAGCGTATCCAGACTTCCGTCTAAAAACTGCCGTTCATCCTTCACGGACGTCAGAAAGCGTATCGAAACATTCAGCCGCCCGCATGTGATAGGCAGTGCGCCCGACCGGGAAGTTCGTTACAACCTGTCACAACGGATGCGAAACGACCGCGAGGAACTCTGGCGGAGACGATCCGGCCCGCAGGTGGGTTGTCCACTGAAGCCGTACTGCATTTCAGTCTGATATTGAGGCGTCAACTTGCATCAGCCGGACGACGACGCGGCAGTCGGGAAACGAGCGAGACGAGACAGGCCTTGCAGTCTCGTCAAGATCGGGGGCAGCCTGCTGGATTTGCCGGATTTAACGGTACGTCTGGGGGCCTTACTGGACCAGTTGGATCGGCCGGTCGCCCTGCTCGTCGGTGGAGGCCCGGCAGCGGATGCCGTTCGGAAGTGGGCAACCGTGTTTGAAATCGGCGAGTCCGTCTCCCACTGGCTGGCCATCGACTCCCTGAGCCTGACAGCTCGCCTTGTCTGTGAGTTGCTGAATCGGGACGGAGTCTTCCAGAGAAGCGGTTCAGAATCGGCGGTCATCGTCGACCACTGGCCTGCAGCCTGTGATGCCGTGGAACGCGGTTTGATTCCGTTACTGAATCCGCGAGGTCTGCTGGCATCCGTTGACGACCAACCGGGAATTCAGCTTCCTGAATCGTGGGTTGCAACGAGCGATTCCATCGCGGCTTCTATCGCGATCCAGTGGAGCGTCCCTCAGCTGATCTTGTGCAAGTCGGTCGATGTTCCGCCGAATGGCCTCCTGGCCGAGTTGGCGACAGGGCCAACGGACTCCCTGCCTGTCGACGACTGGTTCGGCCACCTGGCACCACAGTTGGGGGACATTCAGTGGTGTAATCTCAGAAGCTCAGCGGTCCGCTGCGTCCCGTGGCGTCCGTTGTAACGAGGGCCTCGCATGAGCATTCTGGCGGGCATTTTCCGCGTGCAGATTCAAATTGACCGATTTTCGCGAACGCCCTTAGACTCCGCCCGCCAGGCGACAGGATGTTCCTGGCTGGACTCCTTTTGCGGACTCTCGTCATGGCTTCAGGAAGAAGCGGACAGAACCGAGCTAAGAACCTGCGCCGCTCGTGCGTGCGCGTTCTGTCAGGCTGCCTGCTGTGTCTCGCTGTGACTGGGTGCAGTCTGCTCTCGATCGGACGGACGGACGAGAAGTCCGACAATTTCAAACTGCCTCTGCTGACAGCGCCACGCGATGCCGTACAGCTCGATCTGGTGTTTGTCGATCGCCCGGAATCCGATCTGCTTCTGCAGGGCAGCCTGTGGAAAGAGATCGATGAGATTGCCGGGATGCCCCCGCAAACGCGGTCCCGTTTGCATCAGGCTGGCTGGCGGATAGGCGTGGCGAGTTCCCGGCCGCCGCACGCACTCGAAGAACTGCTCGAGCTGGCAAGCGATCTGCCGGAAATGCGAGACACGGACCGCAGGCTGATCGGTCGCCGTGTGGCGATCCCAGCCGGAACTGACGTTCCAATCGAAGTGACAGAACTGCTGCCGGAACTGCGTGCTCGTCTGGAAGCGGATGGTCAGATTAAGTCCTGGTCGGACGCCAAAGCCGTCCTTCGTGTGCGGGTCGAACGTGAACAGGATGGCTGGGTCCGGCTGGTCTGTACTCCGGAAATTCATCACGGTCGAAAGTGGCTGCGTCCGATCGCAACGGAGCAGGACTGGCAACACCAGCGAACGCAGAACATCGAGCCGTTGTATGAGCTGCAATTTGAATTGAGTCTGAACCTCGGCGAGATGGGAGTGGTGACCGCTCGCAACAAAATTGACCAGTTAGACGGAGCCGCTGAGTCCGTCGGTCGGGCGTTCTTTCACAGTGGTGAGATGAACGGCAAACTGCAACGACTGCTGATCATTCGCGTTGCCGATATGCGCCGCATGACACAGGTCTACGAAGACTGACGTTTCTGTCGCGACGTTCCGCTGCTACCGCCCTGATGGCAAGACACCGGTGAGACTGGCCGCTAACTTTCTGACG
>JAPOLP010000246.1 GCA_029977045.1 Planctomycetota bacterium | reverse complement strand
ATTCACCTTCGTTCGCCAGAAGCAGTCGGGGATGTTCGAGGCAATGCTTTCGAACCGGGCCAGAGCTTCCCTTCGTTCCTGCTCCAACTGTTTGCGTTGCGAAATGTCGGTCACGCTTCCGCGTATCAGAACTCTGTCGTCTGACGGAAGTTGCACGAGCCGCACCTCAGTTGCCACCAGAGTTCCATCGGGCCTGACGTGCTGCCATTCAAACGTCGGGGCTTCGCCAGCCAGCGCTCGAGCAACCATTTCCTCGCCAAGACTCTGCGACGACCGTCCGTTGGGCTGCAACTCCGGGCTGAGGTCGATCGGGCCGATCGTCAGCAGGCTGTTGCGATCGACTCCAAACAGGTCGACTGCATTTTGATTGAAGTCGACAAAGTGCATCGTCTCGACGTCAAAGACAGTGATCGCTTCGGGAGCGAAATCAAACAGCGTGCGGAATCTCAGTTCGCTGGTAATCAGCTCTTTCTCGGCATCCAGTCGCTGCGTGACGTCGTCCTGAACGCCGACGAAATGAGTAACCTTTCCATCGTCGTCGACAACAGGAGAAATCGTCAGTTCATTCCAGAAAGGCTCCCCGTTCTCACGGTTGTTCCTGAGCGTGACGCGGCAGCCTCGTTGTTCACGAATGGCCGCGCGAACTTCTTCAAGACCAGGCTGATTCGGCTCACCCGAATGAAGAAACCAACAATGCCGACCGATCACATCAGATGAATTGAAACCGGTGATCCGTTCAAAGGCACGATTGCAGTAGGCGACTGGGAGGTCCGGCTGCGTCGCGTCGACAATGATGATGCCATTGCTCGTCGACGCGAGCGCCCGGTCGCGGACGCGGAGATCACTCATCACCTGATCCCGCTGGATCGCGATCGATGCCAGCCTTGCAGCAGCCTCAATCACATGCAGTGAGTCTTCTCCCGGCTGTCGCGGTACATCGTGATAGACGGCGAACGTTCCTAGAACTTCACCGTCCGCGTCCAGAATCGGTTCCGACCAGCAGGCTCGAAAGTTGCCCATCTCGACGACATCACGATGGCCATCCCAGTATTCATGAGTCATAGCGTCGGAGATGACCATGCGCTGTTTCAAGAACGCCGCTGTCCCACACGAGCCCACTCCGTAGCCGATCGGAATGCCGGTATCGGTGTTACGATTATACCGCTCCGGCATTCGGTTGCGGCCAATGCCGTGAAGCAACCCAGTGTGGCGGTTCAGGATCATCGCCGTTGCTTTAGCACCCGGATCAGCTGTTTCGGCAACTTCAATCAACAGAGAAAACACGTCAGCCAGAGGCTTGCCCAGAGCGATTGCTTCCAGAACGCAATTGTGCCCCTGCAGCAGTTGCTCATCGAGTTTCAGTCGAGTGATGTCCGTGTCAGTTCCGACCATCCGACGAGGCCGACCGTCTTCGTCACGGGTGACCGCGCGGCCTCGGTCAAGCGTCCAGCGCCACTCACCCGACGCAGCTCTGACTCGATACTCGCATTCATAGATGGGAGCCACCCCATTGATGTAGTCCTGCAGGGCCTGTTCTTTGATGGCGACATCGTTCGGATGAACCAGGCTCTGCCACCACTCTCGTGAGGGCAGGACATCGGGCTGTTTGTAGCCCATCAGTGGTTCCATCGTTCCGGTGGAGACGACGAAGTCGCTGTCCAGCTCTACGTCCCAGCAACTGGTATGAGTTGCTTCCAGAGCAAGCTGCAGACGTTCTTCGCTGACGGCCAGTTCATCGCGTGACACCATGGTCGATTCAAGGGAATGCGACATGTGATTAAAGGCATCGACCAGCTCACTGATCTGGCCTGAAGCGTTAAAACTGATCGTCGTTCCAACACGGCCCTCGGCAACTTCGCGAGCAGCTCGAGTGACTCGTGCCAGCGGCTGAAAAACAAGCTTGTCAGAACACGCCCACAGAGCGGTACCAGCAACGAATGCGATCGCCGCGAAACTCCATAGATAGCGTGTGCGAGATTGGGCCAGGCGGGCAAGAATCGGGGTGGGATCGATGGCGACCGAGACAACCCTGGTGGTGACTGAAGAATCGCCCTGAGAAACAATCGGCAGGAGAAGAGCGATCGCTTTTTCCTCGTCGGAAACCAGCCGGGCTGGCCTGCCGTTCTGAATGACGCTTCTGACGACCGAAGCATGTTCGGGAAGCGCGGTTCCGCCAATCCGTTCTGCCTGGCTGTGAGCGATCACGCGGGCGTCTCGGCCAAAGACTTCGATTTGCGTGAGTGAGTCGCCTTTCGCAAGATTTTCGATCAGACGCTGAAGCCGCTCGCGTTCAAGCTTCGCGTTGATCAGGCCTTGCGTCAGGGCGGACTGGGCCGCGGCGGCAGCCGCTCGCCCCAACTCAATCGGAGCAGGCTGGCCAGGCTTCCATAACAGGACGACTTCAACCACACCGAACGGGCGGGGAGAGCCGTCCTGCGTGAGCGGCACAAAAAGGTTGAATCGTTTCTGTTCGGCGTCTTCTTCCGAAATGGGCTCGCTGCCCGCAAGGATCCGTTCAACGCACTCACGGTGCTGCTCAAGTGGTTGCTGCCCGACTCGGGTGTGATCGGTGTGGGCGATCACACGCGACTGGCCATCAAACACTTCGATCCACAAGACCGAGCGGCTGTGGGCCAGTTCCTCCGTCAGTTGTCGAAGTCGGCGGCGATCCGCGGCTTCCCGCTCAAGACTGCTCGCGACAACCTGCCGGACGGAATCAGCCAGTGAGGTTTCTTCGCGTTCAATGGCGCGCAGTGCTTCATCTCGCTCAATCTCGTTGATGATGAGAATGGCCGCCGCCATGCCGCCGCCCATCGTGAGCAGCATCAGGACGACAAAACGTCCCCTCAGGCTGGTCCACATCCTGGAACGCCTCCTGCGGACAATATTTCGCGAAGAGAGAGTGCACCTGCGCCCGGTCGGTGAATCGTGACGAAATGCGTTCCTGCTGTCAGGAGAACATGTTCACAGGAGTTTTGATGCCGTCCTGCTGATGCAGAATCGTCTGATTTGCAGAGGACGTTGGACTCCGCTCCGGAGAACGCCATTGTCTCCATTTCCCCGTATCAGCCAGAATTCCTGCGGATACCGAGAAGATGTAAGGACGCTACGTTTCTGACGCAGGGATGCTGACTGGTGAAAATCAAGACTCACCGATTGAGTAACGCTTTGGCCTGGCTGCTGAGCTATGGCTTCAAGCTGCTGTTCGCGACGTTGCGGATCCGCTTCTACTGTGTGAACGAGGCCGCTCGACCATACTCGCAGGCGGGCGGGCAGTACTTCGTCTATCCGATCTGGCATGACTCGATGGCTGCGCCAATCTTTTCCGGACGGCAGCCGTCGATGGTGGCGCTGGTCGGGGCGCACACTGACGGTTCGTACGTCTCGACGATTCTCAGGTCGGTTGGCATCGGGAGCGTTCGCGGGTCGAGTTCGCGGGGTGGCAGCCAGGCGCTCCGGCAGCTTCTGGTTGACACGGAGGGCAAGCACATCGTGCTCACGCCGGACGGACCACGTGGTCCGCGGCGACAGTTGAAGCCCGGTCTGGCCTTTATGGCGTCGCGAACCGGCAAGGCTATCGTCCCAACTGCCTTTGCCTCCACAAGTGCCTGGTATCCGCGGGGCAAGTGGACAGAGCTGATGATCCCGAAACCATTTTCGACTCTGTACGGCTTGGCGGGACAGCCGATCGAAGTACCGCGAAAGGCCTCAAAAGAAGAACTCGACGAATTCACGCGGCGAATCCAGGCCACGATGGATTACCTGGATGAACTTTGCACGCGGCTCGCGACCGGAGAACTCGATGGCGAAACCGCGATTCGGCTGGCGGCTTCGATTCCTGAATCGGTGGTCTCAAATGTCGCAGCCACCGACGGTGATCAGCGGGCAGCAGCGTGATCTGCAACGATTCCGAGCGCTGACGTGACGAACTGAAGTCGCCCGCTATACTCCGCGACCCTTTGGCCCAACTGATCGGCCATCGACTCACTCAATTCACCCGTTTCTGAAATCTCTGCCGAGGCCCTCGCAGGATGGACGCCGAACTTCGAGAAACATGCTCCGACATGTTGAAGCGGATTGTTCATCTGAGGGACTCTCTTTGACTTCGTCGGCAAGCAGTCCCGCATCGCGGAAATCAATCAACTGATGGCCGGAGCCGGTTTCTGGGATGACCAGGAGGCCGCTCAGAAAATCACCGGCGAACTGCGCATCCTGAATGGAACGGTCAAGCCGCTCTCCGCGCTGTGTAAGAACGGTGACGATCTCGAAGTGCTGATGGAGTTCGCCGAGGAAGACGACTCGGACGAAACCGAGAGCGAGATTCGGCAGCACATCGAACAGCTCGACCACCAGCTCGAAGAAGTCGAACTGAAAGCGATGATGGGTGAGCCTGAGGACGCATGTAATGCGTACCTGCAGGTGCAGGCGGGTGAAGGCGGAACCGACGCAGCGGACTGGGCTGAAATGCTGCTGCGGATGTACGCCCGCTGGGCCGAGCTGAAGGGCTTCAAGATCGAGGAACTCGACCTGTCGCCCGGTGAAGAGGCCGGCATCCGCAACGCCACGATCGCGATTCGCGGCGACTATGCCTACGGCTATTTGAAGAGCGAGATCGGCAATCATCGTCTGATCCGGATCAGCCCGTTCGATTCAGCCGGACGGCGACAGACGTCGTTCGCAGCCGTCGACGTGACTCCGGAAGTGGACGAGACGATCGGCATCGAGATCGACTTCGCGGACGACAAGATCGTTCGCGAGGACACATACCGATCCAGCGGCGCTGGCGGTCAGCACGTCAATAAGACGGACTCAGCCGTCCGCCTGACTCACTTACCGACCGGCGAAGTCGTGCAGTGTCAGAACGAGCGCAGCCAGCACAAGAACCGGGCTCAGGCCCGCAAGATGCTCATCGCTCGGCTGTATCAGATCGAGAAGTCAAAACGTGATGCCGAGCAGGCCGCAAAACGTGGCGCAAAGTCGCGCATCGGCTTCGGCGGCGAAACGATCCGCCACTACGTGCTGCATCCGGATCGCTACGTGAAGGATTCCCGGACGGGTGAGAAGGCCGGTAACCCGGACGCCGTGCTCAATGGCGAAAAGCTCGATCAGTTCATCGAAGCCTGGCTGAGGTGGTCGATCGGACGCTGACACGCAGAACTGGTACCGCCATGCGAGAAGCCACCGCGTTCACGACCGATATCAACCGCATTCGCGAGCACATTGTCGAACTGACTCGCGTGCCACGACCGTGCCACAGTGCTGAGCTGGAATCCTGCCGCCAGTATGTCACGCAGCTGCTTAAGGAATCCGGCTGGGTTGTGGAGCGGCACGAGTGGTCTGAGGTCAACGATCACGGTGAGTTGAACTTTGGTGAGTCGCTGACGGGGATCAATCTTGTCGCGACTCGGCCCACCTCCGACGCAGCGAGTGGCGTGCGAAAGGCTCTGCCGAGGCTATGCGTCGGTGCGCATCTCGATTCGCGGCCCGACACTCCCGGCGCGGATGACAACGCGAGCGCTGTCGCGACGCTGCTCGAAATCGCAAGATTGCTTGGCGAGGGCTTTCCGGCGGATGTGCAGCTTGAGCTGGAACTTGTCGCGTTCGATCTTGAAGAAAACGGGATGCTCGGTGGACGCGAGCACGCGCGGCTCGCTCGCGAAGCGGGCACCGATCTGCGCGGGATGATCTCGCTGGAAATGCTCGGCTACTGCGATCACCGGTCGAACAGCCAGCAGTTACCGCGCAATCTGGTCGGTCTGTATCCGGACACCGGCGACTTCATCGCGATCATCGGGAACCAGAACTCGACCGAACTGATTGAGGTCGCTCGACAAGGCATGGCGACTGTCGATGAGCTGCCCGTCGAGACACTGCAGGTTCCCGAAAACGGAACGCTGCTGCAGGCGACGCGGTTGAGCGATCACAGCCCGTTCTGGGACGCCGGTTTTCCCGCGCTGATGATCACGGACACCAGCTTCCTGCGGAATCCGCACTACCACCAGGCGACAGACACGCTCGAAACGCTCGACTTCGAGTTCCTGCACGCCGTCGCGGAAGGCTGCGTCCGGGCTGTCCGACATCTGCTGATCACCGGCCTGCCGGAATCGTCAGAAACGCATCATTTCTGAAATAAGACTCGGAAGATACGTCCTTAATGAGAGCGTGTGTTGAGAGCGGTTTTTTCGCGAGGCGCGGATCGTTAGGTACGACGCTACAGGACATTCAATGTGAGTGTGGCATCATCTTCTCCGGAGAAGTCTGATGGGCGTTCTGGCTCTATATATCGTCGTGTTTATTCTTCTGTCGGGGCTGATGGCGGCGATCGATGCGGCAATTCTCAGCGTGACTCGTCCCGAGATTGAAGAGCTGATTCAGCATGGACGCTCGGGGGCGACGCAACTTCTCGACGTCAAGAAGCACATGGCCCGGTCAGTTGTCGTCATCGTGATCCTGACGAACACTATTAACGTGCTGGGACCAATCCTCGTCAGTAACGAGGCCCTGAAGCATCATGGGCCCGAATCGCTGGCGATGATCACCGTCATTCTGACGTTCGGAACAATCCTGTTCTCGGAGATCTTCCCGAAGGCTCTCGGGACACATTACGCACCGGCGATTGGCCGCGTTGCCGCCGCGCCTCTGCAACTGGCGGGGATTGTTCTGTATCCCCTGGTGGTCGCCTTCGCGTGGCTGTCGCAGAAGTTGACGCGGGGATCCCGGCCAATCGGTACTGAGCGTCAGGTGCGGGCGCTGGCCTTGATGGGCCGCCGCGCCGGGCACATCGAAAGCGATGAGATCATGATGATCTATCGCGTCTTCCGGCTGAACGACAGCACGGCCCAGGACATCATGACGCCACGCGAAGACGTCGTCGCGATTTCCGGAAAGGCAACGCTGCGCGAGGCTGCCGATCTGGTCCGGTCCGCGGAGTACTCCCGCTACCCGGTTTATCAGGGTTCGCTGGACGTCGTCGATGGGCTGGTAACTGCCCGTGACATTCTGGAAGCGATGATTGACGGAAAGGGCGACGAGCCGGTGTCGGGAATCACGCGACGCATTCTGCGTTTCGATGCCGACAGCCGGTCCGACCAGATGCTGGTGGTCTTTCGCGACGAGCACATTCACCAGGGAATCGTCACGAAGGGCGGTCGGACACTGGGCGTCGTGACCCTGGAAGACGTTCTGGAAGAACTTGTTGGCGAGATCGAGGACGAGAAGGATTGAGTCGGGTTTCGCCCGACGATTACTGATCCATCCTTGAGCCGGTTGCGTGCGCGAGTCCGGCTGATCCTGCTGCGACGGCGAGAATCACATAGTGAATCTGCTCGGAGAGCTGCCCTGCCGCAGTGATGCCCAGCACCAGGACCGTTGCTCCCAGCAGATTCGCGGCAGCCCACGATTTACGCCCGAGATACCAGAGCCCGGCTCCGGGGATCACGAAGCTAAGCACGGCAGCGATGGTCGATTTCTTCATCGTTCTGACCTTTCGCGATTTCGAGACCCGAAGCACACACTTCGCCCGCAGTGATCGCCTGAGAATTCCGTGCCGCTCGGATCGGATTCCGGGCACCGAATGAAGTCCCGGCAAGACAATTGTCTGGCTGTTTCGATCCGTGGAAATCCGCCAGGCTGTGCGTGGCCCTTGTGGCTTGATTGCGAGCAAACCGTCGTCGTCTGGAGTGACTATGTCGAACGCGAAGTCCGATCTGCAGAACGATGTTCTGGGTAGCCGCCGTGAACTGACGGCGATGTCGCTGACAACGGGTCTGGTTCTGTCCGTCGT
>JAPOLP010000371.1 GCA_029977045.1 Planctomycetota bacterium | reverse complement strand
TCCGTCGACAGCGTATCGAGCCGCAAATCGCCACCAGCTTTGTCCGGCCCATGGCATCCCACACACCGCCGTTGCAGGACCGGCTTGACCTGCGACTCAAACTCCGCCGCCAATGGCTGCTGCAAAGCAACAAGCAACGCAGTGGCCACAAACAGAAAACGAACCAGCACAGCACCCCCCAGTGATCAAAGTCTTCGACGACCGCACGGAATAACTCCGCCCGCCAGACAAAAGCCACTGTACCCGATCACGTTCCATCTGACAGTTACTGGAGGTGCCATCGCGTGATTCAACGGTCGAGTTACCTGGAACGAACCCACTGTTTGTGTCGCTCGTTTTGTGTCACAGGACGTCGCCTCGAAGCAGCCGAATGACTTGTATGACCAGCATCACGATGCACACAGTCGGTGCTCCGATGGCAAAGCCCAACGCTGTTCTCCAGAACGCCTCTTCAATCGTCAGCTTGCCCTCGTCAGGCTTGTCCGATTTTGCGAACGTCTTTCGGGCAACCATTCCAAAGAGGCGAATGATGGTGAGTAGAGCGATGTGCCTCAGCGAGATGATCGCAATCATGATGCCGGCGATCGCAAACCAGGTACTGCTGCTGGCAATCACGGCGGAATACGCGGCCATGACTCTCGGGTCCAGTGTGCTGAGCGGGAAGAGCAGGACGCTGATCCCCACGGTGAGCAGGCAGGCCAGCGACGCGGAAAACCGGTTGCGTCTGGCCCATTTCAGCAGCCGTTCAAACGCGTCGACCGGCCGTGCCCGAATTGGCTCGCCTTTGATGAATCGTTCCAGCTCTGCAGACAGCTCGGCTGCCGACTGATAGCGACGGTTCTGGTCTTTCTGTAGACACTTCAGGCAGATCGTTTCCAGGTCCTTCGGGACGTCAGGGTTCAGGCTGCGAGGAGCGACAGCTTCTTTCTCCACAACATGGCGGAGTGTTTCGAGCGGACCTTACCCCTGAAACGGCGGGCGACCGGGGATGAGGCAATAGAGAATTGCTCCCACCGAATAGACATCGGCGAGAGGACCGATTTCGTCCGTTTTACCGCTGGCCTGTTCCGGTGGCATGTAGGCCGGCGTACCCAGAATCTGTCCGGTGCCGGTGAGATTGGAGTCACCATCGAGCCGCCGTGCCAAACCGAAGTCCGTCACCTTGGGCTGGCCGGTCTGGTCGATCAGCACGTTCGCCGGTTTCAGGTCGCGATGGATCACTCCGTTGTCATGTGCGTACTGAATGGCTTCGGCGATCTTATGAACAAGTTTTGCTGCTTCGAGGGCCGGCAATGGCCCGTCGGAAACCATTGAGGCCAGCGAGCCGCCCTCCACCAGACCCATCGAAAAGTAGTGGTTGCCCTCATGTTCACCGACCTCAAAGATCGGCACGATTCCCGAGTGGTCCAGGTTAGCTGCCGCCTCGGCTTCGATATGAAAACGCTCAACGTCAGCTTCGCTCGCGAACTGACCCGCCAGAATCATTTTCAGTGCCACCGAACGATTCAGACGCGACTGTCTAGCCCTGTAGACGACTCCCATTCCGCCACGTGCAATTTCGGAGAGCAGTTCATAGTCGCCAAGGTATTGAACTTTTGAGCCTACAGGCGGCACCTTCGCCGGACCACCCACATCCAGCTGTGTCGGTACGATGGTTTCATCAGTCGCCGCCGAGACGGGTTCGACAAGCAATGTGGCGTCGTGATCAGGGGTTGGGTTTTCCGATTCCAGATTTCCGAGGCCTGCCTGCAGGAGGCATTTCGGGCACAGTTCCGCTGGCGCATCTGCTGCGACGCGAGAACCGCACTCCGGGCAGATTCTGTTTTCCATGACGTGATCTTTCTGCAGTCAAAGGTTTCCTTCAGGACCACTCGTCTCTGAAGAATCCGTCCGCCAGCGCAACCGACTTTCTGATTCAATTTGCAAAAATCGAAAACATGTGCTGAATCTCGTCGTCGATATCGTCCGGCGATGCCACTGTCTGTGCGATTTCGTCTCTCAGGATGCCGCGGTAGCGCTGCCGCATCCGACTCGCCGTCATACGTGCTGCCGGCTCGCTGACACCAATGTCGGCAGCAGCCCGAGCATATGACTCGCCGCTCTGGCCAATAATGAAGTGCTTGAGCCGGCTGAACTCCGCTCCTCGTCCCGCACGTTCCAGCTCGCGCTGCAGACGCTGCATGACACGATCCAGCAGCGTCAGCGTCCACTGTCGCTCGTAAATCTGGTCCGGCGTCGTGGAATCGACAGTCTCGATCCCGCCGGCCACCTTTTCCGAATCGAAGTCCAGAGACAGACGGCGGACTCCACCGCCACGTTTCAGTGCCTTCTGCCGGTCCCACTCGTTGGCCAGAAAGTGCTTGAAGGCAGTGATCAGGAAGGCTCGAAAACGACCGCGTTCCGGAGCGGCATCGGCCAGGTAGTCCTTCTCAAGCAAGCGTTCAAAGAAGGCCTGAGTCAGGTCCTGAGCCTCGTGAATGCCGGTCACTCTGCGGCGGACGTACGCATAAAGTGGCGGCCAGTAAGCACGACACAGTTGCTCCAGCGCACGACTGGATGATGCGTCCTGACGATTTCCAGCCGCGAGGACCACGCTCCATTGCGTGGTTGCAAAGTCTCGGGCTGGGTTCCGCTCAGAATCTGATTCGTTGTGAATCATGCGAGGAAATCATCCAGCGGTAAGAACGGACAGAGATCGCTTCTGCGGTCCGGACAGGAACTTCGTGATTCAAAGGTTCCTGTCAGCAGTCGCCCCAGCGGCTGGGGTTGAGGCCTTTGGCTGCGGTTCTCATGCCCGTGGGCTTGTTGGGCTGGTTCCACTCGAAGCCGGTGGTGTTGAGGCTTTGCAGGAAGGGCTTCGCAATGTCCGGGGCTGAGGCGACGAGTTCGGGAGCCCAGTCGTCGACGGGCTGAATCGGGCCGGCCCAGGCGGGGCGGTAGCCGAAGTGCAGCAACTCGCGCGTGTCACCGGTGCGGTTCGGATGGCTGCCGTGCTGCAGCAGTGAGGGGATCAGGACTGCTGAGCCGGCTTTGCAGGTCAGCGTGATTTCCTCGGGGTGCGACTTGTAACGCAGGTACGGGCTCGCGTCGGCGTGGAAGCTGAGATGCGAACGCGGGATCAGACGGAAGGGCGCTCGTTCGGCGGTCAGGTCGTCGAGGTAGTACAGCACGCGGAGCAGACGCGGGCACGTGCCTTCGTAGCCGAAGAGGTTCGAACCGTGCGGCTGGCCGTCGGTGTGCATCGAGATGCCTGGACAACCCGGCAGGCTGCGTTGAAAAAAGCCTCGCGTGAAGACGATGTCCGGGCCGAGCAGGTCGGTGAGGAACTCGATCATTGGCGGAAACCCGATCAGCTCGGCGACCGTCCGACTGTGCCACTGCGGCTGTCCGACTGAGCGTGTCTGAGCTTCGCTGTAGTCGGTGTGCCCCATCTCGGCATCGGCCATCTCGGCTTTGACTTTGGCGATCAGCTCCGGTGGCAGGATCTCCGGGAAGACGACGTAGCCTTCGACCTCGAAGTGCCGAATCTGCTCGGGCCGCGACATCGACGCAAAGTCGGTCTCTTCCAGCGTCATGAAATCGACTTCGTCTTCCGGCGGCGGCTGAGTGACCGGCCCGTCACTGATGTGCTCTCGGCTCATGGCCTGGCTCCTGGTAAATGGGAACCACCAATCTACAGAGAGCTGTTCTGGCGTGCGAGAAAGGCAGTCGTCACGGCAGCGAGGGCTCGCGGAGTGAGCAGGAGTGCCTGGGTTGAAATTCACCACTTCTGACACTCTGCAGACGAAGGGCTTGTGTCCCATGATCCCCGAGTCGTGAGCCGATCAGCCGGCACGCGTTAGCGTCCGGTTCTCGACCATTGGGCAAACCGCGAGCTAACGCTCGGCGGCTGATAACAACGCGGGGACCATCGAGCTTGCGCCCTTTTGCCTGCAGGATGCACGCTACAAAAGCACGCCGTCTTTGGGTTCGATCAGTGGAGGCGTGTCTGTCTCACCGAGAAGTTCCAGCAGGTTGATCTCGATCATGCGAGAGATGTAGTCCAGCGGCAGGTCGTTCTTGTCGAGTTCAAACGGCTGTTCGATTTCGTCACCGATCGCGTCCAGTCCGAAGAAGGCGTACGAGATCAGGCCGACAACGATGGGGGTCAGGTCGCCTACCGAGTCGATCAGGCCGAAGGGTAGAGCCAAACAGTAGATGGCGACGATGCGGTGGATCAGCACGTTGTAAGTGAACGGGATCGGCGTGCTCTTGATCCGCTCGCAGCCGCCCTGCACTCCGGTCATTTCGGTGAGGCTCTCTTCCAGCACCGGCACGTGGTACGTGTCGATCCAGCCGCGAGCGTTTGCCTGCTGAATGCGTTCACCGATCTGCTGCAGGATCGCCAGCGGCACGTTGAGCTGCGATGTCGCTCGTTCGCGATCCTCGTCACTGAGGTGCTGCCGCAGCTCAGGTTCGGGCGAGGAGCCTCGCAGGTGATGCCGGAACGCGTGGACGTAGGCGATCGTCGAGCGGACCACCGAGCGGCGGAGTTCGGCGGCGTCCTCTGACTGCGAATCCGCCTCGGCACGGACCAGTGTCAGCACCTGCCGCGTGAAGCTACGCGAGACATTGACCATCCGCCCCCACAGCGTCCTGCCTTCCCAGTAGCGGTCGTACGACTCGTTGTTCCGGAAGCCGAAGAAGATCGCCAGCGACACACCGATCAGTGAGAACGGCGTCGTCGTCAGCGTGTACGGCTCGATGGCCCGCCGCAGCGGCGTCCAGGTCACGATCGAGGCAAACAGAATGACCAACGCAATTCGTGGCCACGTATCAACGAGGCTGCTGCCGCGAACGGCGAACACCATGCGGAGCCAGCTGGATTTGTCGAGGACGATCATTTTGAAATTCGGAATGCGGAGTTTGGAATGCGGAGTTTGGAATGCGGAGTTTGGAATGCGGAGTGAGACAACTCGGCGTTCTATCGGGCGCGAGGCTGCCCGGCCAGAGACTGGGGAATCCTGGCAGGTGTTGCGGCGTGGCAGCGTGTGGCCGGCACACAACGTCGCGTTGCCGGGACGCAACATCTGAAGAATCCTCAGAGTCGATTGACAGCTTCGGCTGACGGAAATGTCTCGGTTCTTGAACGGCGTTTGACGGACGGTACGCTCGGCGGCAGATGCGTCTTTTTCCCGGAGAAAACTGCGATTTTCCACGGCTCAAACTGGAAGCCGACGACAGCCAGATCAGCACGATCCCAGATTCCATGAACGCTCCCCCGTCAACGCCAGGCAGCACCCCGGCACGCCTCTTGCCTTTGCAGTTCGCCGCTCAAAAAGCACGATGACTGCTTTGCCCGCTGGAGGTCCTGATGATTGGCGTTGTGGAACTGAACAGCTTCGATGACCTGGCTCGAATCCGCGAAACCTGGCGGGACCTCTGGGAAGCCACGCCTGGGGCGACCTTCTTTCAGAGCTGGGACTGGCTACGCAGCTACTGGCGGCTGAACGGCGAAGGTCAGCAACTGAAAGTCCTGCTGTTCACGCTGCGAGCCCGACCGATTGGCATCATGCCGTTGGTCGTCCGACCGGTTCAGACGCCGCTGGGCCAGACTCGGGCACTGACCTGGCCACTGCAGGGCCACGGTGCCTTCTACGGAGCGATCGGTCCGAATCCAGCGGCCACGCTGACTGCCGCGTTCCGCCATCTGTCGTCGTCCCGCCGCGACTGGTCGGTGATCGACCTTCCGCACATTGACGAGTTCGGGGCTGACAACGGGCGTACCCGCAACGCTATGCGGAACGTTCGTCTGAAGAGCCAGCAGACGAATATGGTACTGTACCCAACCGTCGACCTCGTCGATTCCTGGGACTGTTATCTCGATGAGTTGCCGCTGAAGAATCGGGCTCAGTACATCCAGGCGGAACAGGTTGCGCGTCAGTATGGCAAGCTTTCGTTCCACCGCTGGCGCCCCGAGGGCAGTGAGATTGGCGAAACAGAGCGGCGGCACGATCTGTTCCGCCAGTTCCGCGACCTCAAACATCAGTCAGCAAAGCCGGGTGCTGAAACTGACCGTGCACTCGGCCTGCTCGACG
>JAPOLP010000462.1 GCA_029977045.1 Planctomycetota bacterium | reverse complement strand
GCAGTGGCTTCCCGCTGAGCAAGCAGCAACCAGAAGCCGTCGTCGTGTTTTCATGCCGGTCGACCTTGCTTCGCCGCAAAGCCCTACCACGACGTGTTCCCGTTGTCCCGGAAGGTCGTCGTCAGCGTACGAAGGCGGCTTTCTTTTGCGCCGCCCGGTGTCGCGTTGAACCAAATGTGACTCGCGGCCAAACGGCACTTCGTTCAAGGACGACAAGGTCGTTCCTGAAATCTTTGCGAGCGACAGGCGCGAGGAGCGTTTCGCAGAGTTGCCAGAGACTCTCGTTAGACGTTGCGATGCGTCCCGGACCAGTGTCTTCACCTTCGAGAATGTCAGCCACTCGGGGCACCGCGCGGGGCGTCAGTTCTCGTCCGGACAACAGAAGATCACGCAACGCAGCTGCCCGCCTCGTCAATCGCTTCCAGGACGCCGTAAGACTCGACGGACCACCCACTGATGCAGGCGGCGATCCGAAAGCTACTCCGCTTTGCGGACGTAGAGATTCGCGAAGTCGACGCCACCTTCCGCGTCAATGGCGAAGCCGTGAGCGAGTTTCAGGACGCTCAGATTCAGAGTGACCGTGTCGGGCTTGCCGTGAAACGACAGTTCAACTCGGTTATTGCCGCGAACCTTTCCCTGCAGGCGAGTCCATTTGCCGTCGGCTGCCATGTGCGGCGCAATTCGTTCGTCGCTGGTGGAAATTGCTGGAGCGTCGCCTTTGGTTCCTCGCGGGAAGATCTTTGCGTTCGCGTCCTTCGACTTCAGGCGGATGTCGACAATGAAGTCGTATTCGCCTTTGATTTCAGTCGCGTCGGAGAAGAGAGGCTCGGCATCTCCGTCGTGGGAGAGAGTCCAGTCGCTGGCCTTCCACGCGGAGCCGGGAGTGGCTCCGCCGGCGGACGCCCAGCCGGATAGGTCGACCCCCGTGTAAACGCTGCGGTAGCCGCGTTCGGCGATGGCGATGTCTTCTGGTTCGATCGGCGTGTCGGGCAGTTCTTTGATGCGGATGTTGCGGTAGTGGACGACTCCGCCTTCGGATTCGAGGCAGATGTAACCCTTGCTCGGTGAGCAGTCTTTACCGCGCGTCACGACCTCACCGTTAACGGCCAGCGAGATGTCACCGTCGCGGCATTCGATGCGGTAGTGGTTCCACTCGGGGCTGGGCTTCGAGAGTTCCTTCGTGGGAAATGCCCGGCTCCCTCCTCGGCCATTGATAGGCGTCATCTTCGCACCGTGGATCGGGAAGATGTCGCCGTGCGTCGTGAACCAGTTGGACTTGCCGTAGGCGTTTTCGAGAACCTGGACCTCGATGCCTCGATGAAATGGCACGCCGGGAGCCGTGATGTCGTCTGCCCAGACGAAGACACCAGCGTTCCCTTTGGGCACCATGTGCCGCCATTCCAGCTCCAGAATGAAGTTCTGGTACATCTTCAGCGTCCTCAGCTCACCGATCGGCTTGCCCGAGCAGATCAGCATTCCGTCCTCGACCTTCCAGGTCGACGGAGCGGTATTGACCGGTCGCCAGCCACTCAAATCGCTTCCGTTGAAAAGCGGCGTGAAGCCATCTTCGGCAGCGGCAACGAAGCGGATGTCGCTCAAAGAGAGAACCAGCAAGACGACGATGGCGGTGAACGTTCGATTGTGAGCTGTCATAGCAATGTCCTGAACTGAGTTCGATTTCAAACAGCAGCGTGTGAAACGAGCAATGAAATCCGCGAGCGATGCTGGCACGTTCGCGAGAGGGAATCTTCCGATCCCTTCGTTGCCTTCTTATCTTCTGTTCGACCTGTCACCTTTCCGTGAGGCGATACACACACTTGGAATGAGAACAGGAGGCAGGAAGGTAACGAAGTTGGGCGGTCAGCCAAGTCGGCGGAGGTACTGCTGCATGGCCCGGTCGGTTTCGGGCAGGTCGCCGAAGGCATCCTTGAAGTCGGACAGGCGTTGCTCAGGCTGATCCCACTGCAACAATGGTTTCGCGGCGATCTTCAGTAAATAGGCGTTGAACTCGCGCGGCTTTGTCTTAATCAGAAAGTGCGTCAGAGCCCAGGCTTCGGAGTATGCGTCAATGGCTGTCTCGGCCTGAGCAAACCTCGCGTTGCTGTCCAGCAGCGTCTGCAGCGAGTCAGGCTGGCGACGTTTAGTGGCGAACTCGCGAAACTGGTTGAGGCGGTTTCGATTGACGCGACCAATCGTCCGCCAGCCCCGGCGACTGTTGAGATCGGGCGTTTCGAAGTACATCGCGATGCCTTCGGTCAGCCAGATCGGATTGTCGGCGTAGCGACGGTGCATTCCGCAATTGAACGCGATCTGATGAGTCGCCTCGTGAACTACCGTGGTGACGCTCGCAGAGTTCCGACCGACGAGCCGGCGAACTTCGCCGAGCGTTCCTGCTGTTGACGCTGCCTCGCCTGCCGTCAGGTCGACGAGCGTGGTTCGGTTGGCGGTGACCAGAAAGTAACCCTGACCCTGCGAGGAGGCCGGTGTGCGATCGTGGCCTGCCAGCTTCGCAAACTGCTCCCGCGACCTCAGAATGACCACCGGTAAAGGAAACTCAGGATCGTGAGTCTCAAATCCCTGCTGTGACCAGAACGCTCGAAACGCGTCGTGAAGGCGTTCGAGCATCGCAACGGTCCAGTCGACCAATGGCTGGCCGGTATCGGAGACGACGACGTAGTGATCGGAAACGGTTGTTGTCAGAGTGCCGAACCCTCCGACAGCCTGCAGCTCGTCCATCCATCCCCTGCCGAGTTCCTCAACGGAAAGCGGTGAGAAGAAGTCGCCAGGTGTGTCGTCGCTGAGTAATTGCTCGGGCGTGACGCTCCAAAGTCGCCCGGCTCGGTCTTCGACCAGAAGACCTCCATCGGCAGCTGTCAGAAGGATGCGACCGGCAACGCAGCGTTCGGTTCCGCTGGCGTCGCGCAGCATGATCTGGTGGAGCGGTGCGGCGGCAGCCTCAGGTTTGTTCGAGTCATCCGACCGGCAAAGCTGAGTCGGACCAAGCATGGCAAGCAGTGTCAACGTTGCCTGGCGGCGAGTCAGCTGCGGAAAGACGAGGTCACTCATTCCGCCAGCTCCGCTCGGATTTTCAAAGCAACCGTTGGGTCGACCATTGCGGCGGTGGCGATGTTGACGCATTCGGCACCGGCGTCGAGGTACGCTCGAACGTGTTCGGCTGTTGACGCGCCGCCGACACCAATCAGCTTCGGACCGCTGCCTCGTTCGCGAATCAGGCGATCGAAGAGCTTCGTCTGGGCGAGCGAGGCTTCAAACGTCGCCGCGCCGCAGATGCCTCGCTTTTGGCCGTCAAAGAGCAGCGTGCCGTCAGCAGCGCGAATCGTCGCAGCAACGCTGTTCGTCATCGCGATCGCCGTTGCGGGTTGGAGTGCGTCGAGCAGGGCAGTGGCTTCGGCCTCTTCAGTGACGTGTCCGACCTTGACGATCAGCGGCGTCGATCCGATAGCGTCGCGGACGGCCTGCGTGACGAGGCGGGCGTCGGCGGGCTGTTGGTAAAGCTGGCCGTCGCAGGTCGAAACGTTCGGGCACGAGTAGTTGACCTCGACGGTGTCTGCCCCTGAGTCGACGGCCCACTTCGCACACTGGGCGTAATCGTTGGCGAGGTCGTCGATCGACCAGTCAGGTTGAACGGTGCCAACGACGGAAACGTTGAGCAACTTGTCGGCGGAAAGGTCGCGACGGGTCCGTTCAATGTCTGCCTGCCAGACGTCGGGATTCTGCGAGGGCATCCCGAAGCTGACGGCCCAGCTTCCCGGCATGTTCGCGGCGACCGGAAGCTCCAGCTCGCCGCCGTGCAGAGGTCCGGTCTGAACAGGAACGAGGTTCGGTAGCGGGTAGCACTCACGAAACCCACTGCGGACGGTCTTGTAAGTCAGCACGTCGAAACCCAGCGACGCGTAGTACAGAATCCAGTCACCGTTCAGCAGCGGCCCCGCCGGCATCCCGAGTGGCGACGCGGCCTTCAGCCCGCAGAACGTCCAGTCGCCAGGAACGGCTGGTTCGTCGATGGCAACCGGATGGGGCGGATGGGCGTAGTTCCAGGCGTAATTGCGATCAGCGTCATAGCGTGCGGATGCATCGGGAAAATCGGCCATCGGAGTTTCTCAGACAATCGTGGTATCAGCGAACGAACCGGCCCGCCTCAAACGACCCGCGAGGTCTCAAATCGTCGCAGTGCGGCGAGCGTGTGCTGGCGGCCCGAAGGTGCAGCGCGAACGGTATCCGGCTTAACCCGGACACCGAAACAGTGAAGCTGCCCCGAATTCCCTCTACCCTACGGGCCGTCGCCGCAGTCAAAAGACGGAAAGTCCCGGTACGGTTCCTTCGACTTTTTTCGTTTGATACGCTCCGCGCGTTCGAGGCCAAAGAGGGTGACGAACTCGCAGGTTGACGCTGCTCGGGCAAAAAATGTCGCATTTTGTGCCGTCTGTTCATTCTGAAGTCAGCGTCGATACTGTAACCTCTTGCTGGCAAGTAACTTGAGAGCGTAGCTCAGTTGGTAGAGCAACGGACTTTTAATCCGTAGGTCCAGGGTTCGAGCCCCTGCGCTCTCACTTTTCAGGAGTTTCCAACTGCTCCTGTAGGACATTTCCAGAAAACGACTTAGGCCCGGTCGCTCCGGGCCTTTTTCGTTGAATCTGGGGTTTCTGGCGATTCCTGAGGCCTCGCGTGGTTGCGAGAAGCTGTCGCATCCATTTCCGGCACCACTTTCGGAGCTGCTCGGCCGTGGTTGCCGTCGTGGGTGGGAAAGTGTGGTGGTCAGCTGCGTCGAGCGATTGATTCCCGGTTGGCGCAGGAAAAGACCCGTCATCGCGCAACACGATGACGGGCCTGGTCATGCAGTAATCGAATCTCGAACTCAACAGCCAGTCGCGACTCCCGGAGTGTCGAGGTCTGACGTTCCAACGCATCATGCGGTGGGTTGAGACGTCCGGCAAAGCGCCCGCCGGACTGAGGTCTTCAAGCTCGATCAGACGAACTCAAGAACTAAGTAGCCCTGGGAACCTGTAGCCCGAGAAATCGCGATCAGCCAGCAGCCGAAGGCGACAGAGCTGGAGCTGCACAGCTTGGCTTGCAGGGAGCGGCACACGACGGAGCCTTCGGAGCACAAGCTGGCTTGCACGGAGCCGCACATGACGGCGGACAGGCTGGCTTTGCCGGGCAGGCACAGCTTGGCTTGGCCGGAGCGGCACACGACGGCTTCGGAGCACAGCAGGTCGGCTTCGGGCAGCACTTGCAGCCCAGCTTCGGCAGTTCGAGCTTAGGTAGGTCCAGTTTCGGCATGCAGAGCTTCGGAAGTTCGAGCTTAGGCAGGCAGAGCTTGGGAAGCTCCAGCTTCGGCAGGCTC
>JAPOLP010000176.1 GCA_029977045.1 Planctomycetota bacterium | reverse complement strand
GCATCCGCTCCGCGGACGAAGACGAGGTCATGCCGCCGCCGGAATCGTACAAGAAACTCTCCGCGCGCGACAAAACGATCCTTGAGCGGTGGATCGCCCAAGGTGCGGCGTATCAGCGCCACTGGTCCTACGAGCCGCCAGTGAAGGCGGCGATCCCGCCCGGAGCGAACGCCGTCGACACGCTGGTCGCCCGGCGGCTCGCCGCGGTCGGACTGACGTCTTCGCCGGAGGCCGATCGGCGCACGCTGATCCGGCGACTGTCGCTCGATCTGCTCGGGCTTCCGCCGAATCCTGCTGAAGTTGACGACTTTGTGAATGATGATTCGCCGGATGCTTATGAACGATTGGTCGACCGGTTGCTGGCTTCGCCGGCGTATGGCGAACGCTGGGGACGGCACTGGCTGGACGTTGCCCGCTTCGCCGAGAGCAACGGCTACCAGCACAACCGATCGCGTCCGCACGCCTGGCGGTATCGCGATTACGTCGTCCGAAGTTTCAACGACGACAAACCGTTCGATCAGTTTGTGCGGCAGCAGATTGCCGGCGACGAACTGCAGCCGTACTCGGACGAGAATGTGATCGCGACCGGATTTCTGGCAGCGGCACGTTACAGCGGCAACGAAAAGGACAAGCTGCTTCAGCGAGCCGACGTGATGGTTGACGTCGTCAACACAACCGGCAGCGCGCTGCTCGGCCTGACATTCGGCTGTGCTCAGTGCCACAACCACAAGCTCGATCCGATTTCGACTCGCGACTTCTACCGCTTCGCCGCGTTCTTCCTGCGAGGCCAGCCGATCAATGTCGTGCTCGACGAAGCCGCGACCGACTCGCCGTACGATCCTGAAACGCGAGCCGCCCTGGTCGAAGAACGCAACACAATGTTCGAGATCGAGCACTCGAAAGTCTTCGCCATAGAACGGGCCAAACGCCCGAAAGGAGACATCTTTGTTCTGCCGCAGACCGTCGAGCGGAACATCAGAGGCTCGGAGCGAATCCGGTACGACGAACTTGGTCGCGCGATCAATCGCTGGCCGCAGGCCTGGGCGTTCTACTCGCCAGTGACGTCGTCGACGGAACTCGCTGTGCCAAGGTTTGAAATCCGCTGGGCACTGCCATTCGGTCGCGAAGCCAGCGAGCGGCTGCAGCCTCGTATTCTGGTGAAGGGTGATCCTCACAATCCTGGTCCCACGGTCGCGCCAGGCTGGCCGGCGATCTTCGGTCCGGTCCCCGGAGATGCTCCGCTGGCCGAGCGACCTCGCACGGCACTCGCTGACTGGCTGACGTCGCGGGACAACCCGTTGACTGCTCGCGTCTGGGTGAACCGGATCTGGCAGGCACACTTCGGACGCGGGCTGGTCCTCGATCCTGGAAACTTCGGAACGCAGACACCGAAGCCGCAACTGGCGGGACTTCTCGACTGGCTGACATGTAGACTGATTGACAGTTCCTGGAGCACGAAGCAGATTCACCGACTGATTGTCAGCTCGAACGCGTATCGGCGGTCATCGCAATTTGACGGTCGCAACGCGGAACTCGATCCCGAGAATCAGCTGTTCTGGCGCTGGCTGCCTCGCCGGCTGGAATCGGAAGCGATCCGGGACTCGCTGCTCACCGTCACAGACGAGCTTTCCAGTCGGATGGCCGGCCCGAGTCTGCAGGAAAGCAACGCGGCACTCGCGAGACGCAGCGTGTACCTGCATCAGAAACGTGCCGGAATGCCGACGATGCAGAACCTGTTCGACGGTCCTGACGCCGTCGCCGCCTGCAACCGCCGTCAAGTGTCAACGGTCCCGCTGCAGCCGCTGTTTCTGCTGAACAGTGACTTCATGCGGCAGCGTGCTGAGCGACTGGCTGCTCGGGTCGCCGCCGAAGAAAGCTCGGACGAACAGCGAGTGCGGCGTGTCTTTGCCCTGCTGTTGAGTCGCGAGCCAGACCGCGACGAGCTCGCCCAGTCACTAACGTTTCTGCGAGCGGGCGACGGTGAAGAACCCAGCGGTACGGAAGCGTCTCTGGAAGAAACGCTGCGTCAGTTCTGCCTCGCCCTGCTGAACCTCAACGAGTTTGTGTATCTGCCATGAGCCGCGAGACGAAACAACCAGATTCCGCAATGAGCCGCCGCTCGCTGCTGGCAACCGCCGGTGCGACAGCACTCAGCGGTCGCGGTGTGGGCTTCGCTGTTGCCGCTGGGACATCTTCCAGCACGTTCGGACAACCGCATCTGCGACCGCGTGCGAAGAACATTGTCTGGCTGTTTATAGCCGGAGGTCCCAGCCAGGTTGACTCGTACGATCCAAAACCGGCTTTGCAGAAACTGCATGGCCAGGACGTGCCCGAGTCGATCGCAAAGACGCTGCCTCGGCTGAAGGAAGCGAGCCTCTTCAACCTGATGGCGTCTCCGTACCGCTTCCGACAGCATGGAGAAAGCGGCCTCCCTGTTTCAGACCTGTTTCCCGAAACGGCAAAGCACATCGACCGGTTGTGCGTCATCCGCTCGATGCAGCACGGCACGCCGGTGCACGGTCCGGGCGAGTGCGTCGCGCTGACGGGCACGGCTCTTGGTGATCGTCCGAGTCTCGGTGCCTGGATAAGTCTCGGTGTTGGCACGCAGAACCGCAGCCTGCCGGGCTTCATCGTGATGAACCTGCTGACCGCCGGGATGCAGTACCCGCAACTTGCGGGCTGGGGGCCGGGATTTCTGCCGGCGGAGCATCAGGGCGTCGTTGTCGATCCGGTCAAAGGCATCAGCGATCTGAAGCTGCCGGCAGGAACGTCGAACGAAATGCGGCAGCGGCAACTCAGCCTGCTCGACTTTCTCAACCGTCGGCATGTGCAGACACTCGGCCAGCACTCGGAACTCGAAGCCCGCATCCGGTCGTACGGCACAGCCTTCCGAATGCAGACGCACGCTCCGGAACTGCTGGCTCTTGATCAGGAAACCGAGGCAACTCAGCGACGCTATGGAATGCTCGACGATCCAACCAAGGCGACCGGTCGTAGCCTGCTGCTGACTCGGCGGATGGTCGAGCGCGGCGTCCGGTTCATTCAGGTCCGTATCGGCGGCTGGGACGCGCACGGCAACCTCAAAGACAACCACGACGGCATGGCCGCAAAGACGGATCGCCCGGTTGCCGCCTTTCTGGAAGACCTCGATCAGCGCGGACTGCTCGACGATACGCTGGTTGTCTGGGGCGGCGAGTTCGGCCGCACGCCGACGATGGAAGGTCTGGGCAACGGTCGCAATCACAACCCGCTTGGTTACACGGTCTGGCTGGCTGGTGGCGGCGTCAAAGGCGGGCAGGCCATCGGAGCCACCGACGAACTCGGATACGCCGCAATCGAACGCCCGGTTTCTATCAGCGACTTCCACTCGACGCTGATTCACGCCCTTGGGATCGATCAGCACCAGCTCGTCTGGCCTCATCACGGTCGAGATGAAATTCCAACGAACCTCGGCGGCCAGGTGCTGCACGAAGCGTTTGCGTGATCTTGCAGCGGAACGGCGCAAGCCGTCCGGTGTCACACAGGTTAAGGGCCGGAGGGCTTGCGCCCTTCCGCTAACTTCAGGCTCAATATCCGACAGCTGCGCCGTCCTTGCGTGGCTCGGTGGCTCCGTGCAGGACGCCGTTGTCCCAGTCGATCAGGATGCCCTGGTAGCCGCCGAATGAGCCTCGCGAATGGATGAGCTGATGGCCGCGTTGTACGAGTCCCTGAGCGGCCTCGGCGGAGATACCGGACTCGATCCCGACTGAACCGCCGCCAGCGGCCATCGGCAGTCCGGTCGGAGTCTGCGAACCGAAGTGGCAGATGCGCGAAGCGTCACCGGCGGCCTGCACGTTCATGCCGAAGTCGATCAGGTTGAGCAGCACCTGCGTCTGCCCTTGCGGCTGCATGTCGCCGCCCATCACGCCGAAGCAGAAGTACGGCAGATCGTCGCGTGTGACGAAGCCGGGGATAATCGTGTGGAACGGTCGCTTGTGCGGCTCCAGGCGATTGAGGTGCGTGTCGTCGAGCGCGAACAGGTTGCCTCGATTCTGCAGCGCGAAGCCGGTGTTACCCGGCACGACCTGCGAGCCAAATCCGTAATAGATGCTCTGGATCAGCGAGCAGCAGTTGCGGTCTTTGTCGACGACGGTCAGGTAAACGGTGTCACCGCGTGAGAGCTTCGGATCGCCGGGCGGAACATCGGTCGCTGCCCTGTCGAACGAGATTCGTTTCCGTTGCCGCTGGGCGTACTCCTTCGAGATCAGCTCTGTGATCGGCAGCTCACCAAAGGCCGGGTCCGCGTAAAACGTCGCGCGATCAGCGAAGGCCAGCTTTTTCGCCTCGACAATCAGGTGCAGCAGGTCAGCGGAATTGTGTCCGAGCGCCGCGACGTCGAACTGCTCCAGAATGTTGAGCATCTGCAGAACGGCGATGCCCTGCCCGTTCGGCGGCAGCTCCCAGACCGTGTGGCCGCGATAGTCGGTCGAGACTGGATCAAGCCACTCGGACGAGTGCTCCTCGAAATCCCGCTTCGAGAAATAGCCGCCGTTTCGTCGGCTGAACGCGACGATCTCGTCGGCGATCGAGCCACGGTAAAACGAGTCGCGCCCCTGCTCGGCGATCTCGCGATAACTCGCCGCCAGATGCGGATTGCGGAACATCTCGCCCTGCCGCAGAGCCCGGCCATTTGGCAGGTAGGTCATCGCCGAATCTTCCCACTCGGCAAGACGCGGTTCGGCAGACGACCAGTAGCCGGCGATGACTTCTGTGACCGGGAACCCGCCCTCGGCGTACTCGATTGACGGAGCCAGCAGGTTGGCCAGAGGCATCGATCCGAGTCGCGAATTCAGCTGAGCCCAGCCGTCGACGCAGCCGGGAACGGACCACGACAGCGGACCGTAAGTCGGGATCTGATCGAGTCCCTGATCGGCGAAGACTTTTCTCGACAGCGAAAACGGCGACCGACCACTGGCATTGAGCCCCGACAGCTTCCGAGTCTTCGCGTCCCAGCAGATCGCGAATAGATCGCCGCCGATCCCGCAGCTCATCGGTTCGACCAGCCCGAGCATCGCATTTGTCGCGATGGCTGCATCGAACGCGTTGCCGCCGCGTTTCAGTATGTCGAGCCCGACTTCGGCAGCGAGGGGGTGACTTGTCGCGACAATTCCATGCGACGCGAGCACCACCGAACGGCTCTGTGCCCGCTGGCCGCTCGGACGATCGTACGTCGCTTCTGGAATCTGCAGATCAGACGCAAACGGTTGCTGGGCGTTGAGCATCTCGGAATCCCTTTCTGGCAGCTTTCTCCGGAGCGGCAGGCAACGGCGTTCAGATTCGGCACTCCACAGATTGCCGCTTCGCAGCCGATTCACGAATTGCTTCGAGCAGCTTCAGCACTCGAAGTTCTGTCTGCAACGAAAACAGCCGCTGCAGATTGTCACTCGCCGCTGTGTCTCCAGAATCACCTGATTCGAGAAACGCCGCCACTGCGTCAAGCAGACTTGAGTCGCCTGCTCCGACCGGAACGTCATAGATCTCGCCATCCGCCTCGGTGAGGACCTTCCGTGAGTTGCGATAGCCGCCGCGAGTGGTCTGCAGCGTCCAGCCGGTCGCGACGTCAGCGTGTGACGCGAGATCGACTGTCAGTTGAGCCGTCTCGCCGGTCTCAAATTCCAGCCAGACGCGGAAGCCCGAGTCGACATCCGCAAGCCGTGCCGCAAGGCGTGATAGCCCCGGTAGGCTCTCGACCGGTCCGAATTCCGGACGCCGAAATGACCGCGTCGCAAACAATCCCACCACTTGCTGAGGAATCAGAGTCAGCGTTTGAGCGAGCAGGTCCGGGCCGAACGCGGCGAGCACTCCGGATTGCAGTTCCGCTGGCGCAGATGAGTTCGCGGGATCCGGAGCGTCGGGGTCTTCAGGCAGGAAGAACGCCGCTGTCTGCTGCAGAGTGAACTCGACATGCCGTACGTCGCCAGCCTCACCATCCGAGACGACCTCCCAGGCACGGCGGAAATCGGGATTCTCGAAGCCGCGCCGCAGAATAAAGACCGGCGATGATTCGTTGTCTGAGCTGCCCAGCGAGGCCGACTCATCACTGGCAGAGGTCGCGACTGGCGACTCTGTCACGACACGGCACCCATTCGCGAGGCATCGCTGAATCGAAGCAAGTCGAGGCGCCGTTTCATCGAACAGAAAGACTGCGGCGAGCGACCTCAGGCCCGCGTCCGGCGGCAGTTCGTCAACCTGCGACGTCACTTCAAACCGCGAATCGAGCGTCAGGCATTCCCAGTAAAATCTCGAACTGCGTCCGCTGCCGATCACGGCAACGTGCAGCGGGGAAACGGCTTCTGGTGAGTCCGCAGACGAGCGGGAATCCAGTTCTTGTGCAGCGTCGGTCACGGTGTGCTCAAAACAGCCAGAGTTCAGTGGAGCCTGCGGTCAGGCAGGGCTGAGGTGTAACGAACTCGCGTCCGCCGCGCCACCGAAACGCCGCCTTCCGCGTCCAGATTCGCTGTTGGACGAGCGGTCCGGGATGCCTCGGATCGAATCCTTCGATCAGCGGAGCGAGAAACTGCTGCCAGGCTTCGGGCCGGGCACGACGGCGAATGTGAATCGGGTCGAGCCCGTACCAGTGCCGTTGCGGTTCCGTACGTTCGAGGCCGGACGCGTCCGACAGCTCGACAAGCGCCGCGTCGAGTTCCGCTGCCGCCGACATCGCGTCCTCGTAACTCAGCGTCGACGACGGAAACAGCAGCTTCCGGAAGAACAGAAACCGCCGCCGCGATAGCGACCGCAGTGAATGGAGCGGCAGGTGCGTCAGTCGCGTCTGAACGCCGAGGCTCTGCAGCCGCGCGACGCACTCGCGCACCCAGTCAGCGATCTGCTCGACCGAGGCTCCGTACAGAATGTCGTTGCCAACGTCGGTGATCAGTGCTTGAGGCTGCTGGCAATCGAAGGATGTCGACAAAGTAGCGGAACGGCGCAAGCCGTCCGGCCCGTCGCCGTTTAAGCGACCAAGGCCGGACGGCTTGCGCCGGTCCGCTACCTCGTCCGACGAAATTTCCGCCAGCGCATCCCAGAGTCCGCACTCCAGAATGCTCGGGAGCATCCGGCCCATCACGGTATTCGGCAGCGCGAACGACCGACCGTGGCCGGCGGCGACGAGCAGTCTCTGCCGAGGCGACGCCGATCCCGCCAGCCCGGCCCAGATGACGGGCAGGCTCAACGTGACGTTGCTCGCACCGATGATGACCAGCGTGTTCATACAGAGTGATCCGCTCTCTGTTCTCTCACGGGAAGTGCTTCACGACTTTCCGGACGAAAGGAAAGTCGGAGGAGGCGGGCAGCTCTGTCAAGTGGCGACCAGGTATCCAGACGCTGCGATGCTCGACGCGGTTGCGGTCCGGACTAAAATCCCCGACGCTTCCGCGTCTGATCTCAACCCTTCGGCCCCGCCCACTCTGGAGACACTCATGGCGACTGCTGAGAAGTCGAAATACAAGGTCATTGGAACGCGACCAATCCGCCACGACGGCGTCGATAAAGTCACGGGGCGAGCGAAATACGGGGCGGACGTCCGCCTGACCGGAATGCTGCACGGGGCGATTCTCCGCAGCCCGCACGCTCACGCGAACATCCGCGGCATCGACACGTCGAAGGCCCTGGCACTGCCGGGCGTTCGAGCCGTCATGACCGGAGCCGACCTGCCGGATCAGGGCGACCGGATCGTGCAGCTCGGCGAAGGTGCCGTCAACATGCGACACCTGAAGGACAACGTTTTGGCCGGTAAGAAGGCTCTGTACAAGGGCCATGCTGTTGCCGCTGTCGCCGCCGATTCGATTCACATCGCGAAGGAAGCTCTCGGCCTGATCGAGGTCGACTACGAGGTACTGCAGCCGGTCGTCGATCTCCGCAAGGCCATGGAGCCCGGCGCTCCGATCCTGCACGACGATGTCCGCACCGAGTCGCTGGGCACGCACCCGGCGGACGACGCTTCCGACCAACCAACGAACATTGCCAAGCACTTTGTGTTCGAGAAAGGCGACATCAAGGCCGGCTTCGCGTCCGCTGACATCGTCATCGAACGTGAGTTCAACACGGCAACGGTCCATCAGGGCTACATCGAGCCGCATAATGCGACTGCTCAGTGGAACTCGGACGGCAAGGTGACCGTCTGGACCAGCACGCAGGGCATCTTCACGGTCCGCCAGCAGACAGCCGAACTGCACCGCATCCCGGTTTCCGACGTCAAAGTCATCCCGATGGAAATCGGCGGCGGCTTCGGCGGTAAGATCGCCGTTTACCTGCACCCGGTCGCCGCCGGCCTGTCGAAGATGACCGGTCGCCCCGTCAAGGTGATCATGGAGCGGGCCGCCGTCTTTGAAGCGACCGGCCCGACGCCGGGCAGCTACATGAAGGTCAAGCTGGGCGCCACGAAGGACGGCAAACTCGTCGCCGGACAGGCCTCGATCGCGTTTGAAGCCGGCGGTTTCCCCGGTTCGCCGATCGCTCCCGGCTGCATGTGCGTGTTCGCTCCGTACGACATCCCGAATGGTCGAGTCGACGGTTACGACGTCTGCGTCAACCGCCCAAAGACGAGTGCTTACCGCGCTCCCGGTTCAACGCAGGTCGCCTTCGCGACGGAAACGATCGTCGACGAGATCGCTCGCGAAGTCGGCATGGATCCCGCCGACTTCCGACTGCTGAACGCCGCGAAGGAAGGTACTCGCCGAGTCGACGGCCCGGTCTTTGCCCGCGTCGGCATGATCGAAACCGTCCAGGCACTCAAGGACAGCGACCACTACCAGTCGAAGCTGGAAGGTCCGAACCGGGGACGCGGCATCGCCAGCGGCTTCTGGTTCAACTGCGGTTTGAAGTCAGCAGCTTCGGCAACCGTCAATCCTGACGGCACAGTCTCGCTCGTCGAAGGCTCGACGGACATCGGCGGGTCTCGAGCCGGCATCGCAATGCAGCTCGCCGAAACGCTGGGCATCACGGCGGAAGAAGTGATGCCGTCAGTGGTCGACACAGACAGTGTCGGCTACACCG
>JAPOLP010000388.1 GCA_029977045.1 Planctomycetota bacterium | reverse complement strand
CCGCTCCGACAACTCCTGCAGCATCCGCACGCTCTCGCCGCTGCATCTGGAAAAGGATGTCGAGTTCTACGAGCTGGAACTCAAACCCGACGCCTGCCTGCAGAGCGCTCCTCACTACGAGGGGACTCGTGAGTTCCTGACTGTCCAGAAGGGCCGATTTCGAGTGACGTCCGGCGACGACTGCGTCGACGTCGAGAAAGGCGACTCGGCGAGCTACCACGCCGACGTCCCGCACGCGATCGCCAACATTGGGCGGAGTTCAGCAACAGCCTTTCTGGTTGTCATCTACGACTAAGCAGAATGTGTGGACGGGGCTGGAGCGAGGCACGAGCGAAGCCCTGGTTCGACTCGCTCTTTGAGAGCCGGGGCTTCCTTCGCAAGCTCAGTCCAGCCGCGGCCACCCAATTCTGTCTCTGTTTGTCACTGAGGGCAGCAGGTCGTGCCAGTGAACTGTTGCGATTCGCGGTTGGAATGTTCGTTCGCTGCAGGCAGAATGCGTTGCCGGCTCGTTCCTGCTGCGGAGCACCAGATCGATGACGTTGCGACCCGTGCGGAATTCCATCCGATCCGTGATTCGGATTCTCGCTGCCGTTCTCTGGCTGCTTGCTGCGGTCCCGCTTTTTAACGGCGTAACTGATCAGGCTGCGGCGGCAGACCCTGCTGACGGCAAACGCTGGACGCCCGCGGAACTGGCGGATGGCATTGAAGCGGCGATTGCTCGTGTCCATTCGTCCGAACTGTCGACTCGCTATTTCGAGCGGCGGAATACGAACGCTTTTGGCTCAGGGGATCCCGTGTTCGCCGGTGATTCGGGCAAGAGCCTGTTCCGTTTCGACGGCCAGCGTTGGTACTGCGACGACGACGGCTTCACGACTCGGGTCAAGAGTTCTGAGGCAATGTCGCGGCGGCAGGTCTCCGGCTTCGACGGTGTCACGCATTTTGATCTGGATGGCAACCGGCTGACCTATGGCGAGGACAGCAATTCCGTATCGCGGTTCGCGCCAGCCCAGGTGTTCTGGGGAGCGTCCCGGGACGCGGACTTTCTGATCGGACGGCTGCGGGCTGACGACGCTCGCGTTACTGATGACAAGGTGGTTGATGGGCTTCGCCAGGTCCGTGTGCAGGTCGAGTGGGCCTGGGGCGCGACGGCTTACGACTTCCACGTCACTCTACTGCCCGAGCGGTCGTTTCTGCCGATCGAGGCCCGATCGACCGTCAATGGAAAGCCGGACGGCGAGTGGAAAGCCGAATCTCTGAAGCAGGCCGGAGACGTCTGGTATCCGTCGCGAGTCTCATTCAAAAGGTTTCTGGGCGAGAATCTCGAACGCGATGTGCGGACGATCGTGACCTCGTTCCGGTTGCGGCATGACTTTGCGGAGGCGGACTTTCAGCTCGCATCGACGATCAACCTCGACGTTTTCGATCACCGGACTGGAACCGGGTATCACAATTCTCCGTGGTGGAGTGACCTCGCGCCGTTTATCAGGAAGCAGCTCAACTGGCCGCGTCCGGACACACATGCCGCGACGGAATATGCGCAGTACGGAAACGCGGAACTGATTGGCAAGCCGGCTCCCGAACTGACCGTCGGCGAGTGGATCAACGGCGAGCCAACGACGCTGACGGCTCCCGATCGCAAGCTGACGGCGGTCATCTTCTTCGGCGGGCGGGCGATCAGTCCGTCGCCGCGTTCGCTGTCGGCGCTCAGGAATCTGCGGGCTCTGTATCACAAGAACGGTTTCGAGGTGATTGGCATCGCATCGCAGTCCGATACTCTCGATCTGACCCGCCGCGATGTCCGTTCGCTGCGACTCGAATTCCCGATCGCGATCGATTCGCCGAACGACGATCCTGACGGCAACCACTACGGAAAGACGTTCGACGCGTATGGTCTGAAGGCGTACTACGGTTTCTTTCTGATTGATGCCGAGGGCGTTGTTCGCGAGGTCAGCCAGGAACCGAAGCTGCTCAAAGGTCTGCTCAAGCCCGATGACGAGACGCGACTCGGAACACTGCGGGCCAACATCGTCCGTTACCTGCACGATGCTGGCGAGAAGGACCTCGACCTTGGTTTGAATGACTTGCTGCAGCTCGACCTCAAGGAGATTCAGCAGATCGAGCGGGAGTGGAAGCGTCTGCTGGCTGCGGCTCCGCGAACCGCTCAGCTTTCCGGCACCATCACCGACGGCGACGGACCGATTGCGGGCGTAACCATCGAGGCTGTGCCCTCGCTGCGGCTGCTCTTTACCAATTTTCCGGGCGGCTACTTCCTGTCGAAGGATCGTGACCAGACACTGACGATGCAGACTGATGCGAAAGGCCACTTTTCGGCAAATGGCCTGCCGAAAGGTGTCTGGGAGCTGACGATCAGCAAGCCTGGGCACGCCTCGATCGAACGCGAGGTGACACTGGAATCAGCCGAGTCAGACGCAACGGTCGACATCGAAAACAAGCAGCAGGACCGCATCTTTGGGCGAGTTATCGACCAGAACGGCGACCCGATCGCGCGCGCGAGTGTGAAAGTCGACAAGCGACACACCGATCCGAAGCGTCCCGAGATCACGACAACCGCTCACCTTCCCAGGCAGCCCGTTCAGGCCGACGAGGAGGGCCGCTTTGAAATCACCCGGTTGTACGACGGCACCTACACGCTGGTCGTCAGTGCCCCGAACTTTGAATCCGCCACTGAGCCACACGTCTCGGCAGACGGCAAGGAAGTCATCATTCGGCTGAAGCCGCGCGAAACGACAACTTCACGAACAGGCTCGCCGGGGCTTTTTGCCGGATTCGCCCAGGTCGCTGAGCAGAAGCCCGATGAGTCAGGACGTTCGGAAACGCCTGGCTTTCCAACAGCCGGCCTCGTCACAGGGAACGTTGTTGACGAGAAAGGAAATCCGGTTGCTGGAGCGCTGGCCGTGCTGGAGACGCACGCATCCAGTAAGCCAGACCATGCGTCGGTCGAGATCACAGCAGTGTCGAACAAGCGGGGCCGGTTCGTTTTGAAGCTCGCCGAACCGTTCTTTCAGCAGGCTCTGCAGATGACGGAACTCAAGGACCGACTGGACTGCCCGTTGACGCTCTGGAGCAAGGGACGTCCGATCGAGCGGCGGATCGTCACACTCAGAAAGGTCCTTGCCTGGAAGACCGATGTCGGAACTCTGCCGTTACTGCCTGGAGCTGACGTCGCCTTTCGGGTTCTGAACCCCAACGGTCTTGCCGTGAACGACGCCGACGTCAGGATCACCGGCCAGTACCCCGGCGACCATCCTTACCTCCCGCTGGCACTGCAGGCGGCGATGGCCACAAGAAGCGGGAACGATGGACTTGTCCTGTTTCCCGGCATGTTCAGTGACCGCGCCTATTTCGTCGTCTCGTATCACTCTGAGGAATTCGGTACCCAGACTGCTCGATTTCAGATCGTCAGTTCTCCTGAGCAGCCGCTTGATCTGGCCTTCGAGCCGGGTGGGACGGTGACTGGAAAGATTCGCTGCAGCGACCCCGAACAACTGGCGAAGCTGAAGATCGAATTGACCACAGAAATGGACGTGCGGATCGGAATGCGTCTGGGGATCGAAATTGTTCGTCCCCGATCTACAACCGTCACCGTTCAACCAGACTCTGCTGGCGAGTTCACTGCCAAAGGACTAACGCCTGGGCTGCTGCGGGTCCGGCAGATCTCAGCGGACGAGAAATCGTGGCGACTCAAAGTCCTTCCCGTTGCCCAGACTGTCGAAGCTGGTGCGGTCACGGAATTCTCAGCGGAACTCGTCCCCAGTGTGCCGTTCGAGGGGTTCATCGTTGATAAGCAGACCGGCGAACCACTCACCGAATCGACCGTCGAGGTCACGTCAGTCAATTCGCCTGAGAACTGGGGGGCACGAATTGAAAAGGTGCCACTCACGGTCCGACCGGATGGAAGTTTCATCGGCTCGGTGATCCCGGGCCAGTATCAGGTCAGCGTGCGCACGATGATCCCTGGCTTCAGCCGCATCAAAGTCGCCCACGTGACTGTTCCAGCGGATGCCGAATCTGCCGAAGTTAAAGTCTTCATACCACGCACGTTGTCTATGCAGGCCGAACTGGTCGACGAAGATGGTTTGCCTGTCGGCAACGCCTGGGTGGCAGCCATGTCGGGAAAGAAACTGCTGATGCTCAAGAAAGCGTCCGACATCGGCGTCTTCGACGCCTGGCTCGCCGACGTCTCGCGAGCCGATCACTGGCAGGTCCGTATCGGCAAGCGACGCCTGACAGGGACGGTCCTCAAGAAAGTTCCGTTGAAGCTGCAGGTCGCACTGAAGACCGGGAACAGTTCGGGACTCGATTAGTAGAGTTTCGGCAGCGTCTTGATCAGCCGGGCCGGATCGTCGCTCGACATTGAATCCGGGTGGTGTTTCAGCAGCGGCGTCGCTTCCTCGGGAGTCCCCGTCGAGCCGTTGAGGTGCAGACGGGCTTCAGCCTTGCGGACTCGCGGGACCAGTGACTCGTCGGTCAGCCAGCGCGGCCACAGACGGATCGTTTCGACGCCCGCCACCGCGTACGCCTCGATTTCGTCCGGGCTGCCGATCAGGCCAATCTGCTGCGCTTCCGGCAGCAGCCGACGGAACTCGCGAGCCTGATCGACGCTGCGAACGCCGACGATCGTTCGTGCTGGATCACCGGATTCGCGGATAACTCGGACGACCTTTTGGGCGTACTCGGAACCGGACTCCTTCAGATCGAGCAGGACGTCGATCTTGCCTCGGCAGGCGGTGGCGACTTCAGCGAGTGTCGGGACCTTCTCGTCGGAATACTTCGCGTCGAAGTGGCTGCCGGCGTCGAGCTTACGGAGTTCCTCGAACGTTATGTCGTTGACCTTACCCGTCCCGTTCGTCGTGCGGTCGAGAGTCGCATCGTGCAGCAAAACGAGATGCCCGTCTTTCGTCGTTCGCACGTCGACTTCGACAGCCGTCGCGCCGGCTTCGATCGCTCTCAGCGTACTGGCGATCGTGCACTCCGGACGTTCGAGACTCGCACCACGATGAGCCACAATCTGTCGCACACTGCCCCACTCGGCAGGCTGCGAACCGAATCGCTCGATCTGCTGGTAGGTCCGCAACGCCTGCCGGTACTCGGCAACGGACGCGTCGGCGAGAACTCCCTCGTTGCGAGCAATCTCGCGCTGGATTTGATCGACGATCCAGCGAACCTCTTCGCGACGAGGCCGCAGTGGCCGACCGGGAATCTCAACGTGAACCGGCGATGAATGAGCGAACCGGACTAGGCTGTCCGGACGTTTCTCGAAGACTCGGACGGCAACCCAGCCAGATGTTTCGAGTGCGACCTGCTCGTCGATCGCCTGCCGATAACCGCCGCCGTCCGTTTGGATTGACTGTCCGTCGACGCGTTTGACGATCGCGCCGTTACTCACGATCTCGATCCGGTCGATCGGATTCGGTGACTCGGCGGCACCAGTGACTCGGCACGACGCCGATTTTTCAGCGGCCTTCAACGTGCTGCCGGGGGGCTGGCCGTTGACCTCGACAAACAGCATCGGGCCGGTCGAGACGAAACTGCGACCGGCATCCAGCCCCTGCATCCACTTTTCGTAACTGAAGCCGTCCGACAACTGCACATAGACGCGGCCAAAGCCCAGCGGCACCGGATGAACTCCTGACGCCGTGCCCCCGGATGGCCGCATCCGGAAGCCGCAGTCGAGCAACGAGTAGTAGGTCTTGAATCCGAAATCGATCCAGCCCCACTCGGTGAACCCTTCCGCGTCCGTTTCGACACCCATGGCCGGAGGCAGCATGTCGATCGTCCAGCGGGGGAAACCGAACCGCGTCCGCCAGACGTGATTGTTGGTCAGCTCGAAAAGATCAACGTCCATCACCGGAACGATCATCAGCGACCACGGCCACGTGT
>JAPOLP010000241.1 GCA_029977045.1 Planctomycetota bacterium | reverse complement strand
GTCAGCGGGCAGCGGATCGTCGTCGCAGATGCCGGTGGCACGATCCGGGCTTTGAATGCAACGGGTTTTGAACGACTGGCAGAGACGAAGCTCGCCTCACCGGCGGTTGGCAACATGGCGGTCGCTGGCGACCTCGTGCTCGTGGAAGATGCAGACGGAACACTGCACTGTCTCGATCTTACTCAGGAACTGCAGGATCGCTGGACGGCATCGTTGGATGGCGATCATCTGAGCGGTACGCCGTTGCTCGATGATGGCCGCATGATCTTTGCGACGATGAATGGCACCGTTCGGATCCTTGATGCTCAGTCCGGGGAAGCCGTAAGGACGGCTCAGCTTGCCCAGCCGCTGGAACACGGACCAGTCAGGATTGGCGAGTACCTCGTCGTCGCTTCGATTGATGGCAGCCTTTATCGAATCGAAAGCTTGCTGGGAGGTGAGCAATGAAAAACGCTCGTCCGTCTGTCCGGCAGGTCGGTCTGAAAACCGAACGAACGCTGCTGTTCTCACTGTCTCTGGCTGCTGTTCTCCTGCAGCGCGTCACGGTGGATGCTCAGGACCAGAACGCTCCGGCAGCAACTGATCCACAGCCCGCAGCCAGCAGCAGTGAAGGGTCGAAGCTGCCGCTGATCTCGGACATGCAACTGCCGAGTGCGGATGACTTGCTGACGCGCGATCGGCTGGACTGGATCGTCTTGAAGAACGACGAAGTTCTCGTCACTCAGCCGGTCTATCCGCGCCCGGCAACTCTGGAGAAACTCGCCGAAGAGAATGACCGCCTGCGCAGTGCCCAGACACGACCGCCGCAGGATCCCGGCGAAACAAAGGATGAATACCAGGAGCGAATCGCACGCCTGCTTGAAGAAACGCTGAATCTGACAGTCATGTTGCCGGACGATGTGCAGGTTAAGTCCATCAACCAGGCTGCGGAGTACACACTCAACATCGCTCGCAATATTGAGCGGATCGTCTACCACGAGGACCTGATCCTTCGCCGGACTGACACACTGATCAATGAGGGCAATCTCGACAAGGCGTTCGAGATGTTGCTGGTCATCGATCGGACAGCGAAAGACTGGCCGGGATTCGAGGAACGGCGCAACCGGCTGATCTTCGAGGAAGCCCAGCTCAGGCTGAAGAATGACGATCTGGAAGCCGCGCTGGCCTTCTATGAAGAGCTTTACACGCTCTCGCCGCAGTACGCCGGGTTGCGGGACGGCATTGGCCGAACGATCGAGCAGCTCGTTCTTCGGGCTCGCGAAAAAGAGGACCACCGGCAGGCGCGTTACTACATCACGCGACTAAGGCAATCGGATCCTCAGCATCCGATCGCCGTCAGTCTGACGGCACAGTTCACTCAGGAAGCAGCTGATCTTCTGAAGCGGGCAACGGCACAACATGGGGCCGGTGAGTTCTCAGAAGCACTTGCATCGGCTCAGCAGGCGGCACGCGTCTGGCCGACGCACCCACAACTCCGCAATGTTTTCCGGACCGTGGCCTCGCGATACCAGGTGCTGACTGTTGGCGTGCAGCGTCTGCCTGGCGATCCGACACCATTCTTTATGCCAACGGCTGCGGATCGGCGTCAGATGTCGCTCCTGGCCGCCAACCTGTTCGAGGTGCGTCGGTTTGATCGAGCGCCGGCCTATCAGTCACGCTTCTTCGAAGAGTGGACGCCAACGGATCTTGGTCGGCAGATTGTCTTTTCACTGCAGCCTCGTCGGGCGACATGGGAATCCATGCCCGTGCTGACTGCGCCGGAAGTGGCTCGTTCAATTGGCTCCCGGCTGCAGCCCGAATCGCCGTGGTATGACGAACGGCTGGCGACTTTTGTGCAGTCCATCAAAGTGCGGTCGCCTCACGAATTCGAGATGAACTTCCTGAATGTGCCGGTTCGTCCGCAGGCTCTCTTCCGGTTCCCGGTGCAGTCTGTCACGTCGAGTGTCGCGGACAGCGGGGCTGGAAACGAGGCGACAGCGAAGCCCACTGTCGGTGCAGACCTGCTGTCATCGCGCTTTCGTATTCATGAGCAGACTGACAAGCGGGTCGTGTATCGGCGAACCATTCCACAGAACAACCGGCTGTCGTCTTTTGCGGTCGCCGAGATTGTCGAAACGAAGTACGGTGACGACGAATCATGCGTCAAAGGCTTGCTTAGCGGAGACGTTTCGGTGGTGCCTCACTTTCCTGTGTGGCTTACCGAGCAGCTCAGCAGTGACGATCGATTCTTTGTCGAACGCTATGGCGTCCCAACGACGCACGTTCTGCAGTTCAATCCAGAGAGCAAGCCCCTGCAGAATGCGGAGTTCCGACGGGCACTGGCGACGGCGCTCGACCGGGGAAAAATTCTCAGCGAAACCGTCCTTCGGGATCCGAATTCAAACTGGGGTCGCGTTGTCTCCGCTCCGTTCCCCAGTCGCAGCTATGCGTACAACCCGACAATCAAGCCGCGCGAACGTGATCTGCCACTGGCGATCTCGCTGCTGACCTTCGCGAAGAAGCGTTTTGGCGGAGAGCTGCCGGCACTCACGATGGTTTGCGAACCGGACGACACCGTGCGTCAGGCTGCCGAGGAAATTGCCCAGCAGTGGCAGCGGTTCGGGATCAAGATCGATGTGATTTCCGAGGCCGACGCGGCCACTCCGGAGAAATGGGACATCGTTTACCGCACGGTCAGTATGGCCGAACCGCTGACGGACCTGTGGCCGTTCCTCACGCTGAAGTCGGAAGCACGAGTTGGAGACCTCGAGCATCTTCCCGACTGGCTGCGTCAGCTGATGATTGAATTAGAGCAATCCGTCGACTTCAACAGTTCGGTTGAGAGACTGCAAAGTCTGCATTTCCGGCTGCGCGAACTCGCGCTGGTCATTCCGCTGTGGGAAATCGACGACGTCATCGTGATCCGGAAGAACATTCAGGGCTTCCCTCTGGGGCTCATGCAGCCTTACCAGAATGTGGAGCGCTGGACCGTGCAGCCGTTTTATCCGCAGGACGACATTTAGAGCCGAAGCCCGGTTGATTTAGCAGCTGGCTGACTGCTCGCAGGAAAACTCTGATGCGACTGACGCGGAATCTGATCACTGTTCTCACAGGCCTGTTGCTGCTGGCTCTCGCTGGCGGACAGTTGGCCGACCTGTCTGCGCAGGATGCGACTACCGAACAGGCAAAGTCGAACGAAGCGGCACCTGCCGGGACGAGTACGCCTGCGGAGAAGAGTGGCGAAGCCGCGTCGGAAGGTCAGGGAGAACGTTCAGCAGAAGTTGGTTCCGGTGAGCAGACAGACGGAGCACCGTCGACTGAGGAAGTTGCTCCGCCACCGGTCAAGATTCCGCCTCCGCCACCTGAGCGGCCGGATCGGAAAGACATCGAACTTGAGCGTTATCAGGTTGAGATTCCGATTGTCTTTCAGCCTCATCCGCGAATGGGTCCGGAGTTTCGGCAGGCGGTCATCGACGAACTGTATGTCATTGCGGATCGGTCGATTGGCCCGATGTGGAATCTGAAGATCACGGATGGTGACTGGATCGCGCCGAGGTCGGACCAGGGTATTGCCCGGATCACGCCGGAACTGATCAAGAAGCGGCAGTCGGAAGAGGCCTACTACCTGGCGATCCATCAGCAGATCGCGGCTCACAGCGACGGCAAGTTCTCGGAAGTCCCGAGTGATCCGCTGGACGATACGACGAGAGTCAGAGTTCGGACGATCCTCGACACACCTGAGGACGAGGGCCAGGAAGAGCTTCTTCGTGAGTTCGTGGAAACGATCGGTGGTGGAATCGTTCCGGAAGAAAAGCTCGATATCGCCAGTGAAGTTGTCTTCCTGTACCTCACACCGTCTGACATGACGCTCGACAAGCTGTATCCCGTGTCCATCGAACTGGAAGGGTCAACTTACTCAGTGGCCTCGCGGGAGTGGGACCGGGCCTCGGAGCTGATCACGCCAGTGAGGCGGCGTTCAACGATTGATCGCCGTGCCGTCGCTGCGGAAATCTCTCGACTGCTTTCCGAACTGTTCCGGCCGCTGGTTCAAATCGAAGCTGCTGATCCTGTCTCGGCTCGGATCCGGACCATGGGCAGTGAGTACGTTTCCGCTGACCCCGGTTTCAGCCAGGTCGACAAGGGATCGATGTTCATTCCCCTGTTTCGGTACCTTGACCGCAATCGCGTGGTGCAGCGGATTCAATTCCTGCCCTGGACGTATCTGACGGCAGAGGAACTGGAACGTCACCGGGCGAATTGCCGGGTCGATACGGGTGTTAAGACGCCGCTGGGTGCGTTCCGCCGTCGCCGCATGGAACTGCGGGCACTGCGGATCAATCCGGAACTCGATGAGAGCACGTTGACTCTGGTCCCGCGACGTAACCATTCGAAGCCACTGGTTGGGTATCTGGTTGCGGTTTACAACGACCCGCCTCCGCCACCACCAGAAAAAGATGAGGAAAAGAAAGAGGAAGCTGAAGGCGAGAAGCCCGAGGAAGAACGCGAAAAACCGGACGTCTACCGCAGCAATCGGCTCGGCCAGGTGACGATACCAGTTGATCCCGAAGATGCGCTGCAGTGGGTCTTTATTCGCAGCGGGACCGCGCTGCTGGCGAAGTTCCCGATGGTCGCTGGCACGGATGCAAATCTGATTGTTGAATGTCCCGACGATACGATCCGGCTCGACGTAGAAGGTCAGATCGCACTGCTCCAGAGCCGCCTGGTCGACACAATTGCCAAGCGGGAGATGGTCAAGGCGATGATCAGAAACCGGATGAAGAAAGACGACCAGTGGGACAAGGTTGAAGAGTCGGTTAACGAACTGAAGTCGTTGCCGGGCTTCGAGGACTTCAAGAAGATGGTCACCGCGATCCAGTACCCCGCCGAGAAGCGGGCTCAGGCACGCAGGGATCGAATTTCAGAGTCACGGATCAAAAAACTTGGCTCGGAAGTTCTGAAGATCGCATCGATTCACCTCGACGAAAAGAAGATCGACGACCTGGTTGCAGAAGTTCAGGAACAGCGTCCCGGTGGACCCGGTGGCCCGCGCAAAGCCCCCGGTCAGTAAACCGGGGAGTGTTCGTCAGCGGCGATTGGCCGCAGCGGGAGTGACAGCATGTGGTTCACCGAAGATGCCTGGTCGCCGATCATTCTGTGCGTGATCGCGGCGGTGATTTTCCTGATTGCCTGGTCGACGACGCAGCGACCGCGACTGCTGCTAGGTGCGCCTCTAATGCTGCTAGCCGCCGTCGTGATCTACTTCGTCGAGCAGTCCATCGTCACGGACCTGGAACAGGTCGAAGCCGACCTGCACTCGCTGCTGCACACGTTTGTTGAAGAATCCCAGGAAGTCCGTCCCGGAGCCGGGCAGGCGCGGGACACGCTCAAATCGCTGGATTTCTTTTCCGCTCAGAACACGACGGACCGGACGCGAGTCGCGGCGGCGGTCAATCTGGTCAGTGTCGACAGCGACATTCGCATTACTGACGTCCAGACGCGGCTCACCAACGAGAACACGCGAGCCGTCACGCACTTCCGTGCGAACGGCAACGTCTCGCTTTCCGGTGCCAGTGGCGGTGGCCATTTCTCATCCCGCTGGGAACTCACCTGGCAAAAAGAAGGCGGTCGCTGGGCGGTCACGCGGACTACGATGCTCAACGTGATGAGCGGCGAGGAACAGTCGATTCCGCGCATTGACTGATGCGTGTGTCTGGCGACTGGGCTTCTGAATGCCGCGTCTGGTTGCGACGTCGAGCGGACAGCCGGTATCACCCGTGTCTGACAGCAGCCCGGCATTTCGACGCTCGTCGCGAGTATTCGCACGGATGGTGAGTTCATGGCCAGACAATGGAGATTTCCGCCGTACGACGAGGCCGTTGTGCGGCAGATCAGTGCGGACCTGAAGCTTCCCGTCCTGATCGCTCAGGTGCTGGCCGCGCGCGGATTTCAGAATGGCGAACAGGCGTCGGCGTTTCTCTCGGCGAAGCTCGTCGACCTGCACGAACCGGCTTCGCTGCCTGGAGTTGAAGCGGCGACGGACCGGATCGTTGCCGCCGTCGAAGCGAAGCGGCGGATCACCATTTACGGCGACTATGACGTCGACGGCGTGACCGCGACTTCGATTCTGTGGCACTGCCTGAAGCTGCTCGGCGCGACGGTCGACTACTACATCCCGCATCGGATGGACGAGGGTTACGGACTGAATGCCGAAGCAATCCGGTCGCTGCACGAGGAAGATGCCGACCGACTGGTGATCACGGTTGATTGCGGTATCACCAGTGTCGAACACGCGGCTCTCGCCCGCGAACTGGGCCTCGAACTGATCATCACCGATCACCACAACATGGCCGATTCACTGCCCGATGCGGCGGCACTCGTCCATCCGCGGCTGCCGGATACCGAGTATCCGTTTGGCGAACTGTGTGGCGCCGGCGTCGCCTTCAAGCTGGCCTGGGCGATCTGCCAGCGCATGGGAGATGGCAAAAAAGCGTCGCCGCAGATGCGTGAGTTTCTACTGTCGGCAGTCGGGCTCGCGGCGATTGGCACCGTGGCCGACGTCGTGCCGCTGCACGATGAGAATCGGATCATCGTCAAGTACGGTCTGGCGAGCCTTGCGGACAAATCGTCCTGCGGCCTACGGGCTCTGATGGCGGTCTCGAAGCTGACCGAGCGCGACAAGCTCACATCCGAAGACATCGGCTTCGCGATTGGTCCACGAATCAACGCCGCCGGTCGGCTCGGCCAGGCACGGCTGGCGGTCGAACTGCTGACCACCGAAGACGTCGATCGCGCGATCGCACTGGCGGACTATCTCGAACAGCTCAACAGCAACCGCAAGACGGTCGAACGACGAATTCTCAAACAGGCAAAGGAACTCGTTGAGGAGAACCCCAAGTGGGCTGAGCAGCCGGCACTCGTGCTCGCGCATTCGGACTGGCATCCCGGCGTGATCGGCATTGTCGCGAATCGCGTCGCCGAACACTTCGAGCGGCCCACAGTGTTGATCTCGCTGCACCGGCCTGACGAACCCGGCCAGGGCTCCGGACGTTCGTACGCGAACTTCGATCTGCACTCCGGCGTATCGGCCTGCCAGGAACACCTGCTGACATTCGGCGGCCACAAGGCGGCAGCGGGACTCAAGATTGAGAAGGATCGCATCGACGCATTTCGTGACGCGTTCTGCCTGTTCGTTGCTGAAAACCACGACGTCAAGCCGGCGGATACTCAGATCGCCATTGATGCTGAAGTGCGGCTGGCTGACCTGACACTGCGAGCGGTCTCGCAGATCGAACAGCTCGGTCCGTTCGGTGCCGGCAATCCGCGACCTGTATTCGCGGCGACGAAGGTAGAAGTCGTTGGCCAGCCGAAAACGATGGGCGAAGGCGGCCGGCATCTCGACCTGCGAGTTCGTCATTACGGCGCAACAATGCGGGCCATCTCGTTCGGGCAGGGCGAGTGGGCTGAGCAGATTGCCGCTATCGACGGCCCGATTTCGATCGTCTTCGCACCGACCATCAACCGCTTCCGTGGTCGCGAGAATGTCGAGATGCAGCTCATCGACTGGAAGCCCGCCAACGCCCAGGCACCAGCTGCCATCCCTGTCGGTGCAGCAGCGACGTAGTCGCTTTTGTCGTTCGTCAATCGTTGTGGCGCAGCAGCGTGTCGACACTGGCCGGGACTGGGATGCCCGGTGCGAGCTTCGGGTCTGTCTCGATCGGGCCGAATGTCTGATGAATCGGCACGACTCCCGCCCAGATAGGCAGCGAGTAGTCGTCTTCGTCGTCCTTTGGGCCACCCGTTCGGACTTTCGCTGACGCGCTGTCGATCGTCAGCTTCATCACAGAGGTGGCCTGTAGTTCTTTCTCAGTCGGGGTTCGCGATTCGCCCCAGCGTCCCTCCAGAACCTGCTCGGAG
>JAPOLP010000061.1 GCA_029977045.1 Planctomycetota bacterium | reverse complement strand
ATCCTGACACGAGAAGCCCGCTCCGGAAAATCGTCCACAAGATTGGCTCCTGGCAACAGGAGCCGTCGGGCCGTCTCTGCATCCGGAGCGGGGTTTTCTACGCGCTGTCGGCGTTCTGACAGTAGCTTCAAGTCGTATTTTCGACTGGAGTCCGAACGGTTGCTGTACGGTTGAAGGCGAGGCCCGCCGGATTATACTCCCGCCCGCTCGCAGGCCGGTTCAGGAAGCTTGACCGGTTGATGGTGGATTCCTAACATCCGCCGCCCTTGGCAGCCGGCTTTTCGCCGGAAGTCAGTCGCGGGAGTAGCTCAGTGGTAGAGCACCACGTTGCCAACGTGGATGTCGCGGGTTCGAATCCCGTCTCCCGCTCTTTTCATTTGACCAATCGAAGCGCCGGCCTCTTCGAGCCGGTTGACCGGTTTTGTTGAGGCTGCCGTAAGCCTTTTCGGCCGAACAGGTTGAACGCGACGCAGGTTTTCTGCTGTCCGCCGCTGCCATGCGACGCCCCGGCTTTTGCGTCGCCGTCTCGCGACACGAACGATTCGCTCAGTTTCCACGCTCTTTCCGCAGGACTGCCGAAGTGACCGACTCTGAAAACACCGTCTCCGAAGTTGATGCCGCAACCGAATCGACTGCGGTTGCCGAGCTGCCCGGAAAGTTGAATCTGCGAGTGGACGTCACTGACGCCGGCCCGTGCCGCAAGCACATCTCGGTGATTGTCGCGGAAGCGGACGTTGCTTCGATTCGAGACACGACACTGGATGAGTTCGCTCTGAAGGCGAACGTGCCAGGCTTTCGCGTTGGGCGCGTTCCTCGCCGTCTCGTTGAGTCGAAATTCAAGCGGGAACTGGCTGACGAACTGAAGCAGCGGGTGCTCGTTTCCAGTCTCGAACAGCTGACTGAAGAGTACGAACTCGATCCGATCAACGAACCGGACATGGACGTCGAGTCGATCGAAGTCCCGGATCAGGGCGACTTTGAATATACATTTGAGGTTGAAGTTCGGCCCAGCGTTGACATTCCTGATTTCGCCACGCTGAAGCTGAAGCGAGCCGGTGGCGATGTCACGGACGAGGACATTCAGAAGTATCTCGATCAGATGCTGCTGGACTACGGCGAAAAGACGCCGAGCGATTCGCCGGCCGCGGCTGGCGATTACGTCTCAGCCTCGATCGCTTTCGAGCACAAGGGCAAGGTCGCTCGCGAAATGCACGGCCTTTCGCTGCGTGTGCTGCCGACACTGCGGTTCCATGACGGCGAAATCGAAGGTTTCGACAAGCTGGTCGAAGGCGCAACAGCTGGAGACACTCGCGATTGTGAATTCCAGATTTCCAGCGAAGCCGAAAATATCCCGATGCGGGGTGAAATTCTGAAAGCTGCGATCTCTGTTGAAGGCGTGCAGACCTTTGCTCCCGCAACGCTGGATAAGGAACTGCTCGACCGAATGGGCGTCGAGTCGGAAGAGCAGCTCCGAGAACGGATCAAGCAGGTTCTCGAATACCAGATTGAATACCGCCAGCGTCAGTCAGCACGCCAGCAATTGCTGGATCAGATTACAGCCTCGGCCGACTGGGAGTTGCCGGAAGAACTGGTCATGAAGCAGGTCGAAAACGCTCTGCATCGCGAAATTCTCGAAATGCAGCAGGCTGGCTACTCGACTCGCGAAATCCAGGCTCGCGAAAACGAATTGCGGCAGCATTCTGTTTCGGTGACGACGCAGGCCATGAAAGAGCACTTCGTTCTCGACCGAATCGCGACTGACAACGACATCGAAGTCACCTCGGAAGACCTTGAGATGGAAATCCTCAAGATGTCCTTCCAGAGCGGCGAGACTCCGCGGCGTCTGCGTGCCCGGCTGGTCAAAACGGGCGTTATCGAGAACCTGGAAGCTCAGATTCGCGAGCGGAAGGCGATCGATCTCGCGCTGGCCAGTGCCAGCTACGAGGAAGTGCCGCTGGAAGAAGAACTCGTTACCGACCTGAATGTCGAGGCGATTGACGACGCGGTCTGCAACGTCATGTTCGGTCGCTAGGCCCGCCAAGGCAGCTGGCAGATCGTTCCAGGCTCGGGTTGACTCGCAGCGTCTTTCTGCGATATCTCCCGCTGCAGGTGCTGTTTCTCGGCACCATTGCCGACATAGATTCGCAGCGAACGGCAGCTCTTTTTCGGGCTGCCGTTTCAGGGGATGGATGCCTCGCTGCGGTTTCCAATCAGCATCAATAGCTGTAGCCAGAAGGGATTCCTGATGCTCGACCGCCTCCCGGTTCAGAATTCGCGCGGTGATTACACGCGCCAGCGACAGATGGGGATCGGCGACCTGCTGCTCGAAAACCGCATCATCTTTCTTGATGGTGTGATCAACGACGCCAGCGCCAACCTGATTGTCATGAAACTGTTGTATCTGCAGTCTGAAAGCCGCAATCAGGACATCAACCTGTATGTCAACTCGCCCGGTGGTTCAGTCACCGCAACGATGGCGATTTACGACACAATGCAGTTCATCGACTGCGATGTTGCGACGTACTGTGTCGGTCTGGCAGCCAGTGGCGGAGCCGTGCTGGTGGCCGGTGGCGAGAAGGGCAAACGATACGCTCTTCCGCACTCCAAGGTGATGATTCATCAGCCGTACGGCGAAGTTGGCGGTCAGGTCTCCGACATTGAGATTCAGGCCGAAGACATTCTGCAGACGCGACAGGTGCTCAATGAGATCCTCGCGTCGCACACCGGGCAGCCAATCGACGTGATTGCTCGCGACACGGACCGGGACCGGTTCATGACGGCGCCGCAGGCGATGGAGTACGGTCTGGTCGATGAGATCCTGACCCGGCCTGAAGACAAGAAGAAATCAGACAGCGAATCGAAGTAATCACCAGCGTTCGTCACGGATGGAAAGCGAGCAAGCCATGAGCAATCTGGTTCCGATTGTCATTGAAAATACAGGGCGCGACGAACGCGCCATGGATATCTACAGTCGACTGCTGAAGGACCGGATCATCATCCTCGGCACCGGAGTGACCGAGACATCAGCGAACCTGATCGTTGCCCAGTTACTGTATCTGCAGTTTGAAGACCCCAAGGCGGACATCCATTTCTACATCAATTCGCCAGGCGGGTCGGTCACGGCGGGGCTCGCGATTTACGACACCATGCAGTACATCAGTTGCGACGTCGCGACGTACTGCATCGGGCAGGCAGCCAGCATGGGAGCCGTGCTTCTGGCGGCTGGTGCCGCCGGCAAGCGAAATGCCCTTCCCAATGCCCGCATCATGATTCATCAGCCACTGGCCGGGATGCAGGGCACGGCAACTGAGCTTGAGATTCACGCCAAGGAAGTCATCCGCATTAAACGCAAGCTCAACGAGATCCTGCTGCACCACACAGGGCAGACTCTCGAGCAGATCGAAGCTGACACCGATCGCGATAACTTCATGTCTTCGGAAGAAGCTCGCAATTACGGCCTGATCGACAACGTGCTCGAGCGTCTGTCTGTTCAGGACTGAGGCCGGTCTTTGACAGGTCGCTAAAGATGTGCGGGCGACTCGACGGAATCTTCGATGGCTCACCAGAAGGGAATCGATACGCCGATGGCCGGCAGGTCAGTTCGCCTCTGCGCGATGCTGGCGATTGCTTCCCTTGTTCCTGTTGGCGGCTGTTACAGTTTTGGAAAGCAGTCGCGAAATCTCGTCGAGATTCAGCTGCGTGAGCAGCGAACTGAGAATGGCGAGTTGCGGCGTGAACTTCAGTCGGCGCAGACGGCTCTTGCCGAGACACAGCACAAGCTGTCGATGACGCGACGGACGCCTGATGGAACTGAAGTGACTCTCACATCCGGAGTTTCCGAGTCTCTGGGTTCCGTTGAACGTCTCGAACTGAATTCGCTGCTGAGTGGTGGGCTGGACCGGGATGATATTCCCGGTGACGAGTTGCTTTCGGTGCTGGCGACGACCGTCAACAAGTCTGGCTCTGCAGTTCAGGCCGACGGCACTTTAGCAGTCACAGCCTTCGACTATTCGCTTCCCGCCGAGAACCAGAAGGTCGGGCACTGGGAGTGGAACGTCGATGAAACTGGAGCCCTGTGGAGCAATGGCGTGGTCGGTACTGGTTACCGCCTGACGAAAGAATGGGAGCAGATTCCCAGGTCAGGAGAAATCGTGCTGCACGCTCGGTTCGTGGGCATTGATGGCCGGCAGTTTGATGCAACAAGGACCGTCACGATCGAAGTGCCGTTTGTTGGCCCTGATGCCAGTTGAGGCTGTTGCGTAGTTGCCAGCCTGAATGCTTCAGCGGAGCTGATTCACGCACGATCGAATTCTTGAAAGGTGACCGAGAAGGGGAGCGAATCGCTCCCCTCTCGACCGTCCTTTGTCAGATCGCCAGTGCATGCTGCGCTGGCCGTGCTGTTGCTCAGGCGAGTGGGCAGAATGTCCGTCGCTTAGAACTTGCGAACGACACCAACGACAATCCCCAGAATCGTGCAGAAACTGGTTGTGATTGCCTTGCGACCGGAATTGATCGTTTCCAGACGAGCACCTTTGGCGTCCGTGTAGTAACGACGCAGCACGGCGTCCTGCCCATTGACGAGAGCCAGCACGTTGTCTCCATCGCGGCAGGTGTCCTGCGTGCGGATGATGACGAAGTCGCCTGCGGCAATGCCTTCTGAAGAAAACGAGTCGTCTTCAACTTTCACGCAGGCGTGGTCGCCACTGCCGAAGACATCCATGAAGTCAACCTGTTCGCCTTCGCGAGCAGCCTTCAGGGGGCTTCCAGACGTAATGGCTCCCAGCAGTGCGACGCTCGTTGCTCGCTGTGGCTTGTCGGCAAGCTGAATCGCCCGCGACATGTGGGATTCGCGGCTGATCAGGCCTTTCTTTTCGAGTGCCTTCAGGTGGCACATCACGCCGTTCGGCGATCGAATGCCGAACTCGTTTCCGATTTCGCGAACGGTCGGGCCGTAACCGCGATTCAGGATCTTGTCCTTCAGAAATTCATAAATGTCTCTCTGTCTAGGTGTCAGGGTAGACAGCTTCGTTGCTTCGCTCATCAGTTTCGCCCTCACAGGAATTGAGAAACACAGACTGACTGAGCGACGAACCTCGGGACGTGACCATCTGTTTATCTCACCTGCCCGTGAGATGCCCATCGCGGTTGGTCACGACTGATGATCGACGCAGTTCCAGTCAGATCAACATCGGCCCTTACGACGCGGGACGATACGAATCTTCACACTGCCAGGCAAGGCAAGTTGAGGTGACGTTCGATCATAATTTCAAAACGTACTCATGCGTTGTCGTACTCACGCCAGGCTGGTTATCAGCCTGTTTTGGGTATCAGCCCGAGTTTGTCAGCACTCTTTCGGACGGTTGGCTGTAAACCGCTGTTAACGGACGAGACGCTGCTGCATCGACAGCCAGTCACAGGCAGCGGATGCAATTCCCTCATGGCCACCGTCGAAAATGGTGACCTGCGACTTCTTCACTGACTGCCGTAGAACGATTTTTCGTCCAAACGTCCCGTCGATTTCCAGGTTGGCTAGTGTCTGTTTCAGTTGATCCGGCTGGCCTCCAAGTTCTGTGAGCCGGTCAATTTCGGCAAGCTCAATCACGACATCATTTTTCGCCCTCGCAATTTCATTCCACGCCAGCAGCGTGTGCGAAATCGGAACTGAGCCGGAGTAGCCGTCGCGAATACCTGCAGCGAGTTCGATCGGCAGGTCTCGGACGCTCTTGAGATGGAATACAGGGGATCGGTCCCGATAGTCGGCATCGCGGTCGGCATTCTCGCCCGGTGGGCCGTCCAGTGACTTCAGAATCATCTTTGCATAGTTTTGCGGGACTCCGTCTTTCAGATGAAAACGATACCACTCGGCGATATCGCTGATTCCCACCCACGCTGACACAGCGGAGAACCGATCGGGATGATGGCCAGCCATGAGCATCGACATGTGGCCGCCGCCTGAAGTGCCAGCCAGATAGATCCGCTGAGGATCGATCTGGAACTTCTTTTGCGCGAAATCGATTGCGTCGAGGATGTCCTGACGAGCGAGTTTCGATCCGCAGGCCTGCGGTGTGTCGTTCCGGCCTCGAAAGTCGGGATGCAGATACACCCAGCCTCGTTTGACAGCTTCCCGCAGCCACGCATCGTTCTTCTGTTTGTAGTTGCCACTCCAGGAGTGCAGAAAGACGAGCAGCGGCGTGGGTTGCTTTGTGGCCGTATCCGGAGCCCAGAACAGAGAGGGCTGCTGTGTCTGGTCGAGCGAAGTCGTAACTTTTAACTCTGTCAGGCTTGGCAGAGTAAGCTCATCGGCCGCTTGAGCAGAAGAACCCGGGGTCAGGACGATGAAGAGCAGCGAGAAAAGTCCTGACGATAACCTGCGGCGACGATCGCTCATTCGGAAAACCGTCGACAAAAACGAGACTGCCATTGAAGGTTACTTTCTCCTGGGAACGCTACAGCTGTTTCTGACAGTCAGCGGCGTCCTGGTTAATCGTCGTGGTCGCTGGACGTGTAGCGAGGCTGTCCGCTCCAGCCAAGTTTGTTCTGCAGTACCGCGTAGTAGTTGTGCCCGGCCAGACGCGCGAGCCGGAACTTTGGTTTAGCCCGGCGAATGATGACTTCATCTCCGACCCGGAACGGACGTCGAATCTGACCGTCGATGACAAGCACGACGTCTGTTCGAGCGTCGGGCAGGGTCAGGCGGTAAGTGCGACTGGCGTCGTCGACCAGGCAGCGGTTCGACAGAGTGTGCGGGCAGATCGGCGTGACCAGAAAGACATCGAGATCCTGCCGGATTGCCGGCCCGCCCGCGGACAGGCTGTGAGCCGTCGACCCGACTGGCGTACTGATGATGAGGCCGTCGCAACTGGTGCGCGTGTCCGGCAGTTCGTCGATTTTCAGTTCGACCTCGACCATCTGGAGCGCTGCCCCCGCACTGACGGCAGCCTCGTTCAATCCGAGAAACGTCTCTGTCGCTCCATCCGCTGAATGCAGCTCAGTTTCAAACATCAGGTGGTCGGTGAACTCGAGAGCCCCTGACCGAATCTCGTCAAAGCGGTCGCGAAATTCGTCATAGGACAGGTCGGCGAGGAACCCAAGTCGCCCGCGGTTGATGCCAATGATCGGTCGCTGATGATCACCAAGTTTGCGACAGGCTCGGAGAATCGCTCCGTCGCCACCGAGCACGATAACCAGGTCAGTAGTCGCACAGAGTTCGGCGTCGACGTCCTCGACCACTGCAGAAGCGACGAGTTCAGTATCCGACTGCGTCGATAAAAACTGAACGAGCGACTCGGCAGTGCGCTGAATTCGTTCGCTGTTGTCCCGCGTCAGCAGGACGAAACGAATCGGTTTGCGCTCCATGCGGGGGTTGCCTTTCTGAGACCGTTCTTCAGGCGATCTCAACATACAGAAGTGGCAAGGACTGGGGGTCGCCATTCTGCAGTGCCGGAACTTCGTCTGCCAGCGTTCGCACACGCCAGCGAGCCCTTTTGCACACCGCGTTTGCGAGTTCTTGAGCCAATCCTGTGATTTCGCTCAGGTCGCGTGTGAAACTTTGACGATAGTACGGATTGTGCGGCGTTCCCCGCGTTGCGCATACGGAACGTTCGCCTGCGGTCGGGCTCGGCAGCTACTTGTAATGAGGGCAGCGATCAGGCTCGTTCAACTTGAATTTCAGCAAGTCTGATTCGGTCCCCCGTCCTTTCAGGGGCATTTCTGACAATGTATCGACATCGTCGATTCCTGACGTGCCTGGCAGCCCTGTTGGGCTGCTGCGCGCTATCCGGATCGACGCCGGCTCAGAATATTCGACAGGCGGTTATCGTCTCGCCTCCGCGACACGGCAGCTCGAACCTCTTTGCGGTGATGGGCCATGTTCGTAACCCACAGGTGTTTGAACTGGCAACAGCATCACCGTCTCTCGTCGAGCTTGTCGACGTTTTCGCCCGCGGTCTGACGGACACAGCATCAAAGAACGTGCGAATCATTCGCAATGGCCGCTCGATCATCACCTTCTACGACAGGAATTCGACGACAAGGCTGATGCCCGGCGACCTTGTCATTGTCGACGGCCAAAGCTCGCACGGCACGGTGTTCCGGGGAGGTCAATCAAATGCCGAGAGTGCCGATGGACGCGTCCGAATTGGAATCTTTGGCGTCTTACCGTATCCGCTCCTGACGGAAAGCAATCCCGGACAGTCGGTGAGTGCGAGATCAATCGCACTGAGCCTTTGGCAATCGGAAGAGCAGGCAGAGCTTGCTGCGGCGCAGGCCGAATTCATCGTGCCGCGACGTTTCTCGCACACAGACGGAACGACGCTGCTCCCCGATTGTTCGGTGATCATCTTCAAACCGTCGACGATCGATACGTCACGCCTGCCTCCTCAGCTTCCCACGCCGGTTCGACCGAGCCTGGCTGATCCGCTAATTGGTCCGCAGGATGCTGCAACACCAGGACCACCGCTGGCTGGCAATCCTGGAGCACCTCGTCCGCTGGCACAGATTCCATATGCTCGCAGCCTGTCGCCATCAGGCACCGCTGCCGTTCCTGCTCCGACGTCACAACGGTCTTCGGTCACGCCGCAAGCACAGCCCGCTCCGGGGCAGTCACCGGCCAGTGATCAGCCACTTCGTCGGGATGCTGAGGAGCGTGTCCGCGACATCCTGACATCACCGTCGTCTGTCTCAGTAGAGTCGAGCGGTACTCCACTCCAGGCGGACCGGCCTCAAGGCACGGATGACCAACCCGGACGAGTTAACCTCAATGACGACAAAACAAACGGCTCACCTGCCACCAAGCCGTTTCAGTCGTTTGTCGATCGACGCACCGGGAGTGAGTCGGCATCCGAATCAGACCCGACCGTCGAATTGCCACTGACACCTGCGGGCGATGCTTCTGCTGTTCCACCCGACACTGCACGAAACGAGCTTCAAACAGCAAACGGTCGCGTCCCGCGACGCGGTGACAGGATTGCTGCTGACAGCAAGCGAGGCCTTGCCTCAAACGACGACAACATGCCGTTTCCGACCGCGATCAAACCTGGGGCCGAATCCAGTTTTCAATCCGAGTCAGTCGCGTCAGGCCAGGTTCGGATATCCGACAAAACGCCTTCGGCAACACTCTCAAGCCAGCAGCAGTCGCAGGTTCTCGGGGCCGTGCAAAAAGGCACTGTCAGTCCGAAGCCGACGAGGCCTGCGAACTGGCCACTGATATCAGCACTCGCTATCGGCGGCGGAGTGGTGCTGTCAATTCTGCTGATGATGATCGTTGTGGCCTGGCGAAAACCGGACCTTCCAGCAGTCGCGGATCCCGGTGAGCGTTTCTGGCTCGAACGGATCATTCAGAATGAACTGCCCATCGAAGACGAGCCTGTCTCATTACCGAATGGCGAACAACTCTTTGGCAAAGCGATGCCAATTGTTCGAGTCGATGCCGCTCATTCATCCGTTCCTAAACCCCACTTTCTGGCAGCAGGCGGTGAGTCCGGCGTTCGACGCGGTAGTGCCCCGCCGTCCGCTGATCCGGAGTCTGACGAGTCGGATTCGCCGGTGACCGATACTGGCACAACAACAGATACGCGAACGCCTCGGCACGACGATCGGCCCGGTCGATCTCAGCCGATGGTTCCACTGCGTCCGGCGGCCGAGCATTCACCAGTCGTCGAAGCTGGTGCTCGAGTATCAACGGGATTTTCGCTCGACCTCGCGCGGATGCCGGCCAAAGTCGTGGCTGATCGAGAGTCAACGACTCCCCCCAAAGCGAGTTGCCGAGCATTTCGAGTCGACAGCGGCCACCAGCCAGTGTCTCGACCAGGCATTCCTTCACGGTCGGTCAGAAAGTCGTCCGACAGTCAGGCTGCGGCAGTTGAAGAGCCAGCGTCGTCGAAGCACGAAACGCATGTTTCAGAGTCGGCGCCGAGACCATCGGAGGTTTGGCAGGATGGCGACGCGGTTCGAACAGGCAATGAGAGACGAGAAGTTTCTGACGCTGTCGAAAGCCGTGTTCCACGACCGCGATTCCTGCGACGACACTCGACCGTGACGGCGGTCTCTCAGCCAGTGACAGCGTCGCAGCCTGCAACTGATGGTCAGGCAATCGTACACAGCCCGTCTGTTGCCAAAGAGCAACCGTTGGCTGGCCAGGAAGCGAAGGCGTCGAACGTGACGAATGCTTCGACACAGGAACCTCAGCCCGAAATCTCAATCAGGCCGGCCCGGTCAGTCGCCGAGACTGCGGATCTGCTTGATCGAGTGCTGTCGTCGGTTGATCAGGAAAAGCGAGGTGACCAGTGACGATCGCTCTCGATCCTGGTGCCTCGCGGTTTCGCACGTTGCGACGAGTTGATGATCGGCTCGTTGCGCGTTCGATTGAGGCACTCTATTCTGTGCTTGCTGACACGCCGGCCCATCGGCGACTGCTCGACCAGGCAGGTATTCCGTTTTCGCTCAGCGAGGGAAACATCGTTCTGCTCGGCAAGGCGGCGACGGAAAGCGCGAGTTTGTTTCGCGAGTCGAGTCGTCGGCTGCTGCCTGGCGGACGTGTTCCGACCACTGATCCGCTGGGGCGTCAGCTGGTCGGTTGCCTGGTCGAAGCCGTACTGCCGGTTGCTGCGGCTGGCGGAGAAATCTGCAGTGTGGCACTGCCTTCTGGAATCGCACTGGAAGCCAGTGAGTCACACGCGGATGCTGAATTCTACTCCCGGATCGTTCGACTGCAGGGCTACGAACCCAGAATCGTACCTGCTGCTCAAGCACTGATTCTCGCTGAACTGGCCGATGCGGCATTCACCGGAATCGGGCTTGTGTTTGGTGCCAGTGGTTGCGAAGCCGTCCTCGCCCACCGGGGACAGCCACTGTGTCACGCTCAGACAAAGTTTGGCGGGCACGCGATCGACGACCAGCTTCTCGAACGCGGGCATGGCCAGCCGTCAGCAACATCCGATGCTGCGACTGCGAAGACCGTCGTCGACGAGATGGTGATTCAGCGACTTCGGGAAGAGGTCGTTCCGTCCGAGAGGTCACCATCGGCAAGTATTGAGCACGCAGTTGCCGCGTCGCTGCGACAGACCGCAGAGAAGCTCATCGCGGCATTCGATGCCGAACTGCGACGAACTCCTCGCGTGGCAAGTATTCCGCAGCCGGTCGCTGTGGTCTGCTCTGGCGGGCTCGCTGGAACACCTGGCTTCGAGTCTCTGATTGCCGACGTGATCGGACAGTGCAGGTTGCCCGTCAAGTGTCAGATCCCGCGAGCTGCGGCTCCGTCGGCAAGATCGGTTCTGCGTGGCCTGCTGATCAGCGGCGAACTGGAGTCTCCGAGCGATTCGATCCGCCGTTCTGCCTGAACCCGGCGGCTGCCCGAAGTCGCTGGCGGCAACGAGATGCAGAGAAGTCTCAGACTGACATGACCTGGTGACCGCTTCCGGTAATCACCACCAGACCGACGATCGTCAGCAGTAGAAAACTGCACGCCCACACGGTCAGCATCGCAATCTGCTTCGCGGCGGGACGCTTCGTTCCGAGCATCCAGGCGAAGAAGCAGAACATCACGAGCCAGCCGACGACGCTACCCAGGATCACGGGATCTCCAAAGCTCACGCTGGCCGCTCCGGTTTGAGTCGACAGCAGGACTCCGGCCGCCATGCCGAGTGTCAGCATCGGCACACAGAGAATCACAGCCCAACGATTCCAGCGTTCCAGACGGGCGAGATTCGGAAGCTGCACGCCGTCGGTCATACGCTGCTTGTGTTTCAGACGCCGATGCTGCAGCAGATACATCGCGGCGAGAACCAGGCTGCCAATCACGCCGGCGATCCCCAGCATCAGAAACGACGTGTGGAGCATCACCCAGCCGCGTGTTGACGCCTGAGCCAGTTCGGCCTTCGCCATGCCCGCGTCTGGTTCGACCTGCAGAAAACGCGACGCGACTACCAGGATGAGTACGACTGGCAGCACGAAGACGCCCAGCGGCAGATCGCGATCGAGCAACGAGACAAACAGAAAGATCAGTACGGCAACCCACGCGAGGACCAGCAACCAGTCATGCACGGATACCAGCAGCGGTGGCAGGTCTGCATTACGGGCTCGAACCCACAGATAGATCGTCTGAGCAACGAATCCCGCAGTGGTAGCTCCCAGCGTCAGCAATCGATGCAGCGCACCTTTGCCTCGCAACCGCAGCAGCGCGAAGCCGACGGCGAGCAGGTAACTCGAGAGAAAGCAGACAACGCTGACCTTCTCCATAAAACGATTCTCCGATGAACGACAGGGCCTGAGAGCAATCAACGGTGCTATCGTAGCTGGAGTCGGCGATCGTCCAACAGTCCGGCTCCGGACTGATGCAGCGTTGAGGCACAGTTTTCGGGCCGCGCATGAAAAACGCGGCTCGTTTGCCAGATTCTGCAGTGCAGATTCCAGCATCCGAGCCGCGTTCTGAACCGAACGGGTTTGTCAGAATCCCAGCGTGGTCATCAGGTAGAACTGGCTGGCATCGTCGCGGACGGCAGGGCCGTCGTTGACCGCGTCGCCGTACCAGAACCACTGGTAGCCCGCTTCGATCTGCAGCGTCTTGCTGGCCTGGTAGGTCGCGATCAGGTCGAGTTCCGTACCGATCCCGGCGTCTGTTCCGGACTGGCCGACAGGAGCTCCCGCCACGTTGAAGATTGGCGAGGACGTTTCGTCCTGGAAGAACCAGTGTGCTGCCGTGACGAACGTGAATTTGTCGGTCGGCTTGATGCTGGCCTGCACCGAGTAGTCAAACAGGTTGCTACCGTCCAGGTTGTCGATGATGCCCCAGTAGGCGTGCCCCAGCGGGAACAGTGTGCTGAAGTTGTTGTTCTCACCGTCGCCGGGATTGCTGTCGCCAGATGCCCAGTAGAACAGCCCCGTGATTGTTGGCGTCCACGCCGCCTGATTGAACGTGTAGGCCAGTTTCGTGTGGAACATCGCTGCCCAGATGCTTTCGTCGACGGCTGCCTGGAAGTCTTCGTGGTGGCCAGCCTGGATCGCTCCTTCTGCTTCAAACGCGAACGTGCCAATCGTGTTTCCGCAGCTATCTGTACGGGCAATCGTGCGATCAAGCCGCCCGCCGATCGTGTGTCGCTGGCCGTCGATCCTGGTAGCCTTGTCGTCGTTTTCGTCGAGGAACAACCAGTAGATGTCGAACGTCGCGTTCTCGAACCCTTTGTACGTCGAATAGACGCCACTGAAGGTGCGGCTGGCATCTGGCGTATCGAAGCTTGTGGGGCGGAAGATGTTGCCAGAGGCGCCGTTGACTGGACGTGTCCAGAAGCCGTCGATGTCACAGGTATCGCT
>JAPOLP010000740.1 GCA_029977045.1 Planctomycetota bacterium | reverse complement strand
GGTGGCTGGCGAGCGGTTAGCCTGAACCCATTCGAGGTACGTCTCGAACAGAGTGACGACCGCCGTCGTGTGGGTGTCCATTTCATCCCGCGACGCCATGAGCTGCTGGTACTTCGCCCAAGCCTGCTTTTTGTCGCGGCCCAGATTGATCTGCTTGGCGCGAATCTCGACGTACCAGCTCTGCGTGAACTGGCGGAAAAACTGCTGTGGCTGACGCATGAGAAACCATCCAGTCAATCGGACACGGAAACACTTCGTGCGGACTGAAAGGTTCGCGAGAGTCCACTGGCTAGCACCCAGTGGGCTCTTTTCTCTGCAATAACTCTGCAATCTTGCAGGACGAATCGACGTAAGTCGAGTCGGGATGACAGGATTTGAACCTGCGACCTCTGCGTCCCGAACGCAGCGCTCTAGCCAAGCTGAGCTACATCCCGTGTGCGGCGGATGTTAGCAGCGGCGACAGTTCGGTCAACGCCACCCGCTACCGCAGACGCAGCAGTCTCAAAAACTGCCGCGATCTCACTTGCACGACTCGAAAACGACGGGTGCTTCGAGACACGCTGCAAGGAACTTTGACCGTTACTTCTGTGCTTCCAGGCACGCCAGGCGGTGGAAGGATCGCAGGAACAGGCGACCGTTGGCCACGGATGGGGTCGAGTGGCTGGGGTCTCCGAGCGGCGTTGTGCCGAGCAGTTCGTACTCGGGCGAAGCGGCGATAACGAAGACGTCGCCGGCTTCGCTGATGCAGTACAGCTTGCCGTCGATGCAGATGGGTGAGCCGCTGAAGTTGCTGCCGACTCGTTTCACCCAGACGTCCTTGCCGGTCTTCAGCTCGACGCAGGCGACGATGCCCTCGTCGCTCCACTCGTACAGATGGCCTTCGTAGACGACAGGTGTCGGGACATACGGAATGACCTTCTTTCGCTCCCAGACGACTTTTGCGAGACCGTCCTCTCCGATGTCGCCGTCGAGGCTGACAGCGATCTGTTCGACGCCGTAGCGACCGCCCTGGCCGCAGGAAGCGATCAGCAGGCCTTCGCCGTAAACGGGAGAGGCGACGGTTCGCAGCGGAAAGCCGCGGCTGCGCCAGTTCATGACGCCGGTATCCGGGTTCAGACTGGTGATGCCCATGAAACCGCTGACGCAGATGAGTTGCTCGCCATTCTTAGCGGGAACGATGATCGGAGTCGCGTAGGACGTCTTGCGGAATTCGCGAAGCGTGCTCCATTTGGTCGCTCCGGTGTGCTTGTCGAGTGCGAAAATGTGGCTGGGCCCCATCTGATCGTCGGGGATGATCAGTGAATCGCCGTGGAGCATCAGCGAGACGCCGAGATTGTGCTGGCTCTCGAACTGTCCAACGCTGCGTCGCCATTCGACATTTCCGTCGAAGTCGTACGCCGTGACCATGTAGCGGGCGACGTCAGCAAATGCGACGTACAGCAGCTTGCCGTCTGTGACAGGGGTGCTCGAAGCCCAGCTGCTCTTGTTGTGCTTGTGGCTTTCACTCATCGCGATTTCGCGACGCCACTTTTCCTTGCCGCTGGCCGGATCGAGACAGAGTACGTACCGCTTCAGTCCCTGGTCTTCAGCACTGGTGACGAACAGGTTGTCGTCCCAGATCACCGGGGCTGAGTGCCCGATGCCCGGCAGCTCGATATTCCACTTGTAGTTGCCGTCGCTCCACTCGGTGGGGATTCCCTTCTGATCGCTGACTCCGGTCCCGTTTTCTCCGCGGAAACGAGGCCAGTTTGCGGCATCCGTGACGGACGCGGTGAGCACCAGAATCAGTACGGCAAGCGAACACGGACGCTTCATCTTCGGAATCCATTTCTGTTCAGAGGGCTTCCCGCCAGCGGACCTTCGGGTAACACAGGCCTGCTGGAATCCAATCAAAAGTGGGCGATCGGAGAATGGCGGAAGCTTGTTCGGCGTTCAAGCAACTGCCTCCGCTGTGAGCACGGCCCCGAGACTGCAATCCGGGCTGATGATCGGCGGTCTTCAGTGCCGATAGTAGCGATCAGGAAGAGTCTTCTGGCGGCAGGGCGTCGCTGCGCTGGAGCCAACAACTGAAGACATCAGGCATATTCAGGCAGACTTGCACAGTTTCGGTCCGCCAGTTTCCGCCACTCCGAAAGCAAGGCCGTAGCGATGTATGAAGCGTACTGGGGACTGACCGAATCGCCCTTCACGAACCGCCTGAGCCCTCGCTGGTTCCACGAAAGCCCGGTTCACGAGGAAGCTCTGGCCCGCCTCTTCTATCTGATCGAACATCGGCGAGGATTTGGCGTGATCAGTGGCGACGCCGGAACCGGGAAATCGCTGACATTGCGGGTTCTTGCTGAGCAGTCGCAGCGGTCTCAGCGGCGGGTCGCGTTTCTCGACCTGCTCGGAATGGACGAGCACGAAATGTTGTGGCAGCTGGCCGTCGAACTGCGACTCTCGCCGTCTGAGTCGGACTCCCGTTGGAGCCTCTGGCGACGAATCACCGACCAGCTCGCATCACTGGAACTCGCCCGCCAGCAGGCGATCCTCGTTTTCGATCATCTGGAGCGAGCCGATCCAAGCTGTTTCTCGCTGATTGAACGACTTTTCTGCGCGGCTGACTCAGGAACCGGTCTCGCGACGTTTCTCGCGTCGATGCGTACTGACGAGCTGCCTCGAACCTCTCGATTTCTCGGCGAAATGACCGATCTGCGCGTTGAACTTCTGCCGCTACAGCTCGACGAAACTGACGAATTCGTCCACGACCTGCTGCGGCAGGCCGGCTGCGATCGCGAGATCTTTTCGGGTGATGCACTGCTCCGTCTGCACGCACTTTCGCAGGGCATTCCGCGAACGATCTGCCGCTTCTGTGAGATGGCCCTGATCGCCGGGATGGCTGCCGATGCTGACTCGATCGATGGGGAAATCGTCGACTCTGTTGCCGGCACGCTTGTCGACACCAGCTCGACAGCCAGAGCCGATCAGCACGAGTACGTGTAGGCTCCTAGGCTCGAAGTCTCTGCATCTGACTCGGCCAGAACTGCCCTTTCGCGGGCACTTGTCCGCTGAAAACCTGCCGATGACTCGCTTCGGTATCCTGCGCTAGAATTCCGCTCCGATTCACGGAAGGTGGTCTCTAAGACGGAGTTTTCCGATGCCTGTGCGGCTCGCTGGTTTTCTGTTTCTGCTCGGCACGCTCAGCCTGGCTCTGCTCGATTCGCCGGTTTCTGCTCAGACACCGACGCCGGAATTCGCGTTGCAGTACAAGCCGTCGCAGGCGGATATCGAGATCGATTCGCCAGCTCCCGCAGACGTCGAACGCTGCAAGGTCGAGCTGGAACGAAACGGCAAGACGTCCGGCTTCGCGGTTTTTGACCCAAACGGCATCATTCTGCGACGATACGTCGACACAAACGGCGATCGCTACATCGACCAGTGGCGCTACTTCAAGAACGGCATCGAGGTGTATCGCGACCTCGACACCAACAAGAACAACAAGCCGGACCAGGCTCGCTGGCTGAACACGGGCGGCTCGCGCTGGGCTCTCGTTAACGACGACGAGAAAGACAAAGTCCCCGATGGAACCGTCGAGAGCTGGAAGCAGCTTTCGGCAGAAGAAGCATCGCGGGTCGCCATCTTCTCGCTGGCTCGCGGAGACGCCGCGCTGCTGAAGACGATCCTCATTTCGCAGGCCGATATCGAATCGCTCGGCATCAACGACAAGCTGGCGGGCGAACTGCTGCAGAACGTTCGCGAGCCCG
>JAPOLP010001169.1 GCA_029977045.1 Planctomycetota bacterium | reverse complement strand
GATGTTCCGCTCGCCACCCAGTTTGACGTCGCGCCGTTCGTTGCTGACGTCCGGCGTGCGTCTGGGGATTGGCGGACTGTCGGCGGCGGTGTTTGACCGAGGGCGAGCGTTGCAGGCTCAGACAGTTTCCGAGCCCAGCCCGCAGAAGGCGAAGTCCTGCGTCTTCATCTTCTTATTTGGAGGACCATCGCATGTGGACCTCTGGGATTTGAAGCCGCAGGCACCTCGTGAGATCCGGGGCGACTTCGATTCGATCGAGACCCGTGTGCCGGGAATGCGAATCTGCGAGCACCTGCCGCTGCTGGCTCAGTCGGCAGAGCACTTCTGCCTGCTGCGATCGATGACGCATCGAATGCCTGTTCACGGCCCGGCGTGTAGCGAGATCTACTCGGGCCGTCCTTACTTCGGTGCCCCGGTGACTGATCAGGCCCGCGAGGAAGACTGGCCATCGATCGCATCGCTGGTCCACCGCTTTGGAACAGCCAGCGGGCCGCTGCCGCATTCGATCGTCCTGCCGTGGTACTCGCAGTTTGTCGGGCAGGACCGCCGCATCGCCGGCCAGACGGGCGGACGCATGGGCGAGCAGTTCAATCCATTCCTCATCGAAGGCAACCCAACAGAGCCGGATTTCCGCGTCGACGGACTGCAGCTTCCATCGGATGTCAGCGTCAATCGCCTGCAACGTCGGTGGTTACTGCGTCGGCAACTTGAACCGCTCGGATTGTCGTCAGCTCAGCAGACACAACAGACGCGACTTTCCGACGACAACTTTCAGGCGGCCGCAGCACTCGTCGAAAAGTCGGAGGCGGCGGGCATCCTTGATCTCAGCCGCGAATCGCCGTCGCTTCGTGAGCGATACGGCAAGACTCGATTCGGCCAGTCGCTGCTACTGGCGCGGCGGCTTGTCGAAGCCGACGTGTCGCTGGTCACTGTCAACTGGGATGACGATCACAAGGACGACAAGGTCTCGCCGCACTGGGACACGCACGTCGAAAACTTTCCGAAACTGAAGGACCGTCTCTGCCCGCCGTTTGACCGGGCGATGTCGACCTTTCTCACGGACCTCGCAGATCGAGGCCTGCTGGAATCAACGCTCGTCGTCGCGCTCGGCGAGTTCGGTCGCTCGCCGAAGATCGGCCTGGTCACTCAGAACGGAATGACAAAACGCACCGGCCGCGATCACTGGCCGCACGCGTTCACGGCGCTGGTTGCTGGTGGCAGCGTTCGCGGCGGGCAGGTTTACGGAGCGACGACGGAAACCGGCGGTTACGTCGCCGATAAGCCGGTCACTCCAGCCGACCTGGCCGCGACGATCTTCCGGCATCTGGGGATCGATCAAGACCACGAGTACGACGATCAGTTTCTGAAGATGCGGCAGGTGCTGACTTCCGGCAGGCCCGTCGATCTTGCGTGATCTGCGATCAGGCCGAGTGCAGTCTCAAAGCGTCACGCGACGGCGAACGATCCGGTCGATCGCCAGGCGGAAGATGACCCACAGGGCAGAGACGGACTCTTTCCAGCTGATCTTCGACGTCCCGAAGCGGCGGTCCTCGAACGTGATTGGGGTTTCGAGCTGGCGGCAGCCGATGCGGCGGCACATGTAGAGAATCTCTTCCTGGAACGAGTAGCCGCGCGATCGCACCTGGTCGAAGTCGAGCTTTGCAAGATCGGAGATGCGATAACAGCGGAAACTGCCGCTGTTGTCCTTGTTCGGAAGGCCGAGCAGCAGGCGTGCGTAGAGGTTGATCGACGTACTCATGAAATGCCGCTTCCAGTTCCAGCCGACGACTCCGCCGCCTGGTACGTACCGCGACCCGATGCCGACGTCGGCTG
>JAPOLP010001028.1 GCA_029977045.1 Planctomycetota bacterium | reverse complement strand
TTGACTATCGGCCAGAAGATCCTCTCCAGCGTCATCCGACAGGGCGAGAACTTCGGCATCGAGTACACCGCTCTGGTGCTGAAAGGCTCGAAGGATCAGCGCATTATCCAGAAGGGGCACGACTGTCTGAGCCCCTGGGGCATCCTTGCCGACGAGCCACTGCAGGGACTGCGGGACTGGATCGAGCAGCTTATCTCGCAGGACTTCCTGCAACGTGACGGCGAGTACAACGTTCTGGTGGTCACACCTCGCGGACGCGAACTGCTCCGAGGGAGTGTTACGCCGCGTCTGCTCCGCTCGGTCGATTCAAAGAAACGTCAGAAACGCACGTCCGAGAAACTCGCGGTTGACTGGGAGGGCGTCGACCGCGACCTGTTCGACGACCTGAGAATCCTGCGGCACGATCTCGCTGCACAGTCTGGAGTTCCCGCCTACGTCGTCTTCCCGGATGCCACACTGCGTGGACTGGCAAAGTTCCGGCCATCAGGCCCGGAGACAATGCTCCGCATCAAAGGCATCGGCGAAAAGAAGCTCGCCGACTACGGCGAGGCGTTCCTGGAGTGCATCCAGGACTATTGCCACGAAAACGACAAGCGCCTCGACTGCTTCGAGTAGGGCCGGTTCCCACCGGCCGATCTGTTCCGCGTGGCTGGCCGGCGTGAACCGGTCCTGCGGATGTCAAACCAGCTCAATCAGCGGACGACCATTCTCAAGCACGATGTTGTGCGGGCGGCCTCGGTCGTCGAGGTATTGGCCGTCCAGGGGGACGCCCATGTGGTGGTAGATCGTTGCTGAAAGGTCGCCAGGCGTGACGGGGCGGTTGGCGATGTGGCCGCCGTCGTACTCGCTGGCGCCGATCACCTGGCCGTGGCGGAAGCCGCCGCCAGCCAGGCACATCGACATGACGACGGGCCAGTGGTTGCGGCCGTCGACGCTGTCCTGGGTGCCCATGTTTGGTGTCCGACCGAACTCGCCCATCGCGATGACGAGGGTCTCGTCCAGCAGTCCGCGTTCGTCGAGATCGGTAACCAGCGTTGTCAGCAGGTGGTCGAACAGCGGCAACAGCGGTTTCAAACCTTTCGAGATGCCGCCGTAGACGCCGCCCGGAATGCCGTGGTTGTCCCAGGTGCCCGAGGCTGTGTGGTAGCTGAGGTCGAGTGTCACGAAGCTGACGCCGGCTTCGACCAGTCGCCGCGCGAGCAGAGCCTGCTGGCACCAGAGATGATCGCCGTAGCGCTGCCGCTGGCTCTCTGGTTCGAGTGACAGATCAAACGCTTTCTGCGCCTGACGCCCCATGACCATGTCGACAGCCTGCTGGCCGTAGCGGTCGAGTGCATCCATCGAGCCGCCCTGGTCGAGACCCGTGCGGATGCGATCGAAGTCCTGCATCAAGGCGTGGCGATTCGACAGGCGGTCGTGATCCAGGCCGGCGGGCAACTGAAACAGGTCGGCTCCGCTGGTCTGATTGAGCGGCTTTCCGAGCAGGTCGTACACCGGCAGCTTCGCGGCCTTGTTGCCTTCAAACGGGTCGTATGCCCGACCGAGATAGCCTCCCCAGGCAACGTGTGACGAGTGCTTGAAGAAGGCCACGTATGGGGGCATGGCCGGGTGATTCGAGCCGCGGAACTTCGCGCACAGTGAGGCGATGGCAGGGAAACGGTCACCCTTGGGGTTCACTCGCGGAGCAGCAGCACGATCGCCGGTCTGCATGACCTGATTCGGCTGATGGCTGCTGTGAGCGGGATCGACTGACCGAATGATTGTGAACTTGTCGAGCATCGCGGCCTGTTTCGGCAGGTGCTCGCAGATGATCGTGCCAGGTTGAGCGGTCGAGATCGGCGAAAACGGACCGCGGTTGATCCACGGGCGTTCCGGTTTTGGATCCCACGTATCGATATGGCTTGGTCCTCCGGTCATCCACAGCAGGATCACGCTGCGACGGCTGATCGGCCTGTTTGCTGCGCTGGCGGCCTCCCGCAATCGCAGCAGATCGGGCACTGACAGACCTGCGAGCCCCGCCAGGCCGGCCTTTAGCATGTTCCGTCGGCTCGTTACGGACAGGCCCTCACGCACCAGCGGCAGAAAGTCCTGAAACGCGTGCTGGGAATGTACGGCTCGATGATTCACAGTCAGTCTCCAGAAGACTCAGCGGGACCGCGAGAGGATGCCCGAATCGCCCGCCGCAACGCAATCCCGGACTTACTCAGAGCGGGCGGGTTTCGACTGGGGCTGCCCTTCGACGAGAGCGATCACGCGGTCGCCGGATTTCGGATTGGCGACCTTCTCAGTCGTGACGATCGTCAGTTTGTGTGCCGGGCTGCAGATAAACAGCGGCAGTGCTGAGTCGCCGTGCTGGGCCAGGAAGTCGTCCCAGGTGAATTCGTAGGTCAGGGGAGTGCATTTGACGGTGGCTCCGCGTTCAAAACGCTCGTCGAGTTCGTCGAACGTCAGGGCGTTGTCGAACAGCACGTTGCATCGATAGTGCCGGCCTGCGGCGGCCATGCGGCTGGCCTCGCTGCCGGGGGCGGAAAGGCGGAAGACGTTGGCTCGACCGAACAGCTCGGAGAAGTGCATCGCCGCCAGGGAGTTGACTTCCGAGTTTGG
>JAPOLP010001033.1 GCA_029977045.1 Planctomycetota bacterium | reverse complement strand
GGATGAAGTTACTGAGATGGTCCCACTGAGCGACGATCAGGTACGGCTTCAGCGAGCGACCGTACTTCAACAGAACATCGTCGAAGACCTGCTTGTTCGAGATCTGTGACCAGCGCAGCATCTCACGCCGTAACGGCGTCGATTCTTCCGGCTTGTGCCAGTAGACGATCTCGTCGAACTCATGCGCCGCCAGGTTGGCGATGTCTAATTTCGACTGCAGTTCGTCCGTGGAAAACCGGTTGGCCAGATAACTGCGGAAGTCGCTCTGACAATGCTCGCACAGGCAGTTGTGGCGGTAGAAGTAGTTCGCGATGAAGCCGTCGAGCCCTCGGTCAATGCCGCGTCTGACCCACGCTTTCAGCACGGCCTGCCAGTGAGGATTCCGCAGGCACGCCCAGTACTCGTGCATCCCGCCGATTCCGTAGCCCTTCTGCCCGATCGGCTCGCCATCCGGGCCGATCTCCAAAAGCTGCCGCGGATCGGCGACCGGCTTTGGTCCGAGTTCGGATTCGTCCCACAGGTTCCGGTAGAAGTGGAAGAACCCGGTTGGTCCGTTGGGTCCGTCGAGATCGCCGACGAGAAACTCAACATTGAGGTGCCCGACGACTTTGACGCCACGCTGTCGCAACGCCGCGTTCTTCTGCTCGAACCACTGCCCGCATTCGGCCAGCCCCTGCACAGGAAAGTGAGCCGGGTAACCCTTGTAGGCAGGCGTGTGGACGAGGCTCCAGAAGTGACCGCCGTAAAAGCCAAGCTGCACGAGTTCCGGCTGCGCTTCATCGATGAAATCGAGATAGGCCGGATCGGAGTAGTTCGCCCAGTGAGCGACCATCCGAGTGAACTCGACCCGCGGCGGCTCCGCCGCCTGAACGTGACTCGATTCGCTTGAGATAGAACACACGGCAAGAACGCAGCCCGCGAAACAACAGAGCGTTAAACGATGCAGCATCGATAGTCCTCCAGCGGAATCCTGCGAGTTCTGAGCCAGCGGTTGTCTGACGAAGCGTCTGACCGACTCTAATGCCCCGTTCTTCGACACAAGTTCTATCAACACTCGGTTTGAACAGAAGAAAACGAAGGCAGCGAAGAGAGATGATGCAGTCCTTCGTTATCTTCGTTGCCTTCTGTTCGATGACTTTCTGCGACCTGAGATCAGGTTTGAACAGCAAAACAGTCTGACGCGGGGTTGCTCGCTATCGGCTGTTTTCGCCGGGAACAACCTGGCCGATGATCAGCAGGGAGCCGGCGTACCAGGTGTGTGGCTCGTAGGCCTTTGGGTGCTCGTCGAAGAACGCTCGGTTCTTCTCGAACAGGATGTTGCGTTTGTCGAGCTTCTCCGGCATCAGTGAGATGCGGACGTGGTGGCGGCCCTGAGGTGCCCCCTGTGTGATCGCGAGTTTGCTCATGCGGTGGTACGTGCAGTAGGCGTCAATGCGGTTTCGAGCGGCTGGCTCGCCGTCGTCGAACTCGACGCGAAGCTGGCCGCCATCCGGGCCGAGCAGATCGAAGACGGCGGCGGCTGTGCCCTCAAAGGAGAATTCCAGAGCGGCGTCGGGAGACGTCGCCAGGTACAGCTCGGGCATGTTCTTTTTGAAACGATTCGCCAGCCGATGGTCGGCGTCAAGCTTCTGCCACTCGCCGCGGAGCATGTCCGGTGTGATGGCCACCTGGCGGGCCTGCTCCCAGTTATCGTCTCGCAGCGGCTTCGGCACGACGTGAGGACCGGTCTTCGTCGCGGCGTCGCGGATCACCGGCCACGACCGGGCGATCGTTTCGGTGTAGATGCGGTGGCCGGTCTCAACGTGCGGATGCACGCCGTCGCTCGAAAACACAGCCGGCTTTGCAGTCACAATGTTCTCCGGCTTCGGAGCCTTGAAGATGAGTTCTCCAGAATCGACCAGTTCCGCGACCTTCACGCCGAAGTGGATCGACGGGATCTGATAAAGGTCCGCCAGCTCTTCCATCGCACTAGCAGCTCGCGGCATTTTGCCGGCCTGTAGATCGGGCAGCATCTTCTCGTGCAGCGTATAGACGAACCAGATGTCGATCGTCGGGTCGGCCTGCCACGTTTGCCGAACGATCCCCTCCATCGCCTTGTGAATCTGCTCGGGCGAGGCTCCTCCGTCGTTGACGGCGAACTCAACAAACAGCAGGTCCGGCTTGTGCCGCAGCACGTCGTTCTGCAGTCGGAAGACCCCGAGGTCAGATCCCGTCCCACCAATCGCCGCGTGAATCTCCTCGACGATCGCCTTGGGATACTGTGCCGCGAACCACTGTCGCGACTGCACTCGCCACCCCGGAGCCGCCGTGATGCTGCCGCCGAGGTACGCAATTTTGACCGACTTCCCGGCGTCCAGCTTCGCGCGGAAGTTCGGGGTGCCACCGCGAGGGTGACATTCGACCGCCTCGCGTCGCGGGTAGTCGTCTTGAGCTGCCGATGTCTGAACGACCGCCCCAATCAGGAGCGAGCAGAGAGTCAATCGAGTGAGCGTGTGATTGATTCGAGGAAGTCGCATAGGTTGTTCCAGCGGGTGGTGTCGTTCGGGGGGCAAGTCTCAGCCGCGAAGCGGCGACAGCATATAGCCGTGGG
>JAPOLP010000489.1 GCA_029977045.1 Planctomycetota bacterium | reverse complement strand
ATCAGATTGTGACCAACAACACGAACCCGACGGAGCTGCTCAAATTAAAATGCAACCTGTCCGTTACCGGGCACAAGACGCAGACGCAGTACGTCACCGGTCTCGCCGAGGGTAAGGATCGCAAGGTCTACTTCCTACCGAACGCTGAAGCACTTCGCGGCCAGGAACTCTGGCTGAACCTTGAACAGCTCAACGGTCGCCGCAACCTCAATAAGCGACTGATCATTGGCGAGTCTCAGCAGACGGAAGACTCGAAGCCGGGCATGAAGCGTCCGGCGCCCGATGCGAACACGGCGGCTCGGCCCGCGCCGACGACCACTCGCTGACCGGAAGACTCACCGTGCAACAGAAAACGCGACCGGAACTCTATGTGACAGAGTTCCGGTCGCGTTTTGATTATCAGTGGATGCTGATTCAGCGACGGACGCCACCAGCCTGCTGCACGGCACCACGCGGAGAGGCGGTGCCCGATGCCTGCTGAATCTGCCCGCTCACCTCGCCAGTCCAGAAGTTGTGGACGTACGAGTCTTTCTTCAGCTGATCAAACAGATTCGCGACAGCCTCCTGGACCTTCTGCTCTTCCAGTTCGGACATCAGCTGAGTCTTTACTTCGTCGATGCTCGTGACGACCTGCTTCGTAAAGCCTTCGCACTTCAGTACGACGAACTGATTGACGCCGATCTGAATCACGCCCGAAAGCTCGCCCGGTTTCAGCTGGAAGGCGGCGTTCTCCAGTTCAGGCTGTCCTGAGTACTTCGCAATTGGCGGTACGCTGCCGCCCAGTGCCCGGCTGTTTGGTTCGATCGAGTGGTCCCGTGCGAGTTTTTCGAAATCATCCGGCTGCAGGCGAATCTGCTGCCGGACGGCATCTGCCTTGCGCAGGTCGTCGAACATGATCATCCGGCATTTGACCTTTGGTCCGTAGTTCCGGACGAAGGCCTTGTGCATGTCTTCTTCTGCGATGCTGACGTCCTGGCCAGCCAGTTTCTTCAGGGCGAGCATCGGCCAGATCACGTCGCGGCTGTACTGGTCCGGGCTGATGTTTCGCTCGGACTGCAGCATCTGCAGCCAGGTTTCCGTCGGAATGTTGAACTGTTTAGCGATCCGAGTGACTTCGGACTCGACGTCTGCCTGTGTGATGACAACGCCGGCCTTTTCACATTCCAGCTGAATGATCGCCCGATTGATCATGCTGTCGAGGACTTCGGCGCCCTTGAGCTTCATGCATTCGTCAGCGACGGCGCTCAGTGGGATCACGATGCTGCGGCCACCGCGAGTGACCTTGGCAGCGTCGTTAATCGGTCGCTGTGTTCCGGCAACCTGTGCAGTGCCTGCCTGGCCGGCTGCCGGTTTTTCTGCGGCCGTTCCGGATTCAGACGACCGAATGAACTGAAACGCGATGCCTCCCAGCAGGACGGCTGCCGCCGTCCCCCCGGCAATCATCAGAGACCGGGACTTCGTTGCTGTAGTGACTTCGTCGCTGCTGGAGACGGGGTTAGCGTCAGACATCTGAGCACTCCATTGCTGATTTCACGGGATGCAGCACGGTTGCCGCTTATCGCAAATTGACGCCGATCGGTTGCTGTCAGCGTCGAGCGAAACAGCACCCAACCAGTCGCCGCGCACGGTTCACTCCCTGGAACCGGCTTCGGGGTGGTGGGGTTATAGGCCGATCCCGAAAAACGGGTCAACGGCTGTTTTCGGTATGGGCACGGTACGTTGTGCTCGCTCAGAAGAAGTTACCGCAGGGGCCACGTGCTCGGTGGAATTCGTCCGCCGACCGTGTGATCGGCGTGGCGCGGTGGAGTTCGTCGAGTGTGTCCGAAATGCCGTCAATGGGCAGGCTTGTATTGATTGTCGTTAAGTGTCTGAATTCCAGGGTGGCGGACAGGAGCCGTCAAGGAATCGTGACCGGACCACGTCGAACAGCTCCGCCCCGATATTGCTTCCCCGTTCGGACAGTTTGTCAATTGCGTCTGTGGCGTCGAGCTTGATCTCGAACGGCGTTTGCTGATTGACCCGCAGGTGGCGTGCGCGGCTGAGTAGATGGTTGGCGAGTTGAGTCGCTGCGGAGCTTTGAGCGGCAAAGAAGAGTTCTGTGATGTCTGGTGCCCATTTGATTTTGCCTCCGCGAAGATTTTTGGAAAAGTCGGACTCATGATGCAGCGTGCCGACGCTGAGCACGTCGATCCTGTTCAGCGGAATTCCGAGCGGCCCGACGGCCTCGGAGATGCCGGCGAGGACAGGGTTGTTCGCCCAGAGTCCGCCATCAAGGAATGACTGGCTCGCGATTCCATCAGGAATCGTGTGGTCATCGAAATACGTTGGAGCAGATGTGGATGCCATCGCTGCATCGACCACGGGCAGATCTCTGAATTCTCCCCGGTCCGGGCTATGCGGTGTCACGAAGACTTTAGCGCATCCGTCGATGGCACGAACTGTCGGAATGACAAGGCGGCAGCGTGCCTCCGAAAGCCGGCTCTCGCCAAGAGCATCTATAAGGTTCTGCTTGAGAGTCTCCGACTTGTACTTCGATCCGGTCCACTTTCCGCCCTCGAAAATCTGTGGGCCTTTCTCGCGGTAGAATTGAAGGATGTCCGCCGGAGTCCGACCGAGTGCCAGGCCAACGGCGAGGATTGCTCCCGTTGACGTTCCGGCAATCAGGTCAAAGTGCCTGGCGAATTGCTGGCCTCCGTTTTACGGATCGAGCATTTGTGCCCATCGTGCCAGAACAGCTGCCGTGAATGCGCCGCGGATACCACCGCCGTCCAGAGCCAGAATGCGAAAGGATCGGCCATATTCGGCAGTGCTCCGCACAAGTGGAAGACGTTTGATCTGGTCGACGATTTTCCGGGCCAGTTCCGTGGGTTGTGTCGAATCAGCGATCTCCTGATTCTGTTCTCGTGAGAGCCCGTTCCGCAGTCGAGGCAGTACATCGCAGTTGTCTTCGTCCAGGCAACCTCTGACTGCGCCGCCGAACCCTCCCAATAGGAATCCCGGGTGCCCTCGTTTGAGAGCAAACTCGAGTTCAGTGATGACTCCAGCTGCCTCGCGATTGACGTTAAACTATCGGCCCCCGAGCGCGACGATGACGTCGCTTCGTTCAGCCATCCATTCACGCATTGGCACGAGCGATTCGGATTTGTTCCCTGTTTGGGATGGGATGAGCTGCACCATCGCAACTGATCGCTGAGCGTCGATCTATTCCTTTTGTTCTGCAGTTTTCGCGTACTGATTATCGCGGACCAGAAGGAGCGAATCGCGAGAGCCGCCAGCTTCAATGAACGGTCGTGCTGCATCGAGAAGTGAGTCTGTCAGTGTTGGGTGGCTGCCATGAATGAGAGTTCCGCCAGAACTTAAAACCAGGCTGGTAAGCTGGCGGGCGAATTCCCGAATGCCCTCCTTCTGATCTGGCGTCGCGTCGTCCGGTACCGATCCAGAAAGATGAACGCGGACTCCCTGGAGTGGCTGGTTTGGCTTCATTTCTCTAGTCCAATCAGTCTGGCGGTGGCGGCGACAGCAACCGCTGCCGGTATCACGCCAGCGTGGCGACGGGTGACGACGTTACCAGGGCTTTGAAACGACGATCAGGCTTCGCGTTGTTTCTGTGATTTTGGACAGGCATAGCTTCAGCGATCAGTCCGAGCGGGATTGATACGTTACGACCGCCCCTGTTGAAAATCGTCGTTTATGGGAATCATCACGCAGGCAGTGTCGCGATTGAATACGAAAAACGAATCCGAAGTTGAGGAGGTGACGTTTGCGGGCGTGATGAGGTTTGCCACTCATTCAGGCGAACGGGCCAGCAGGTTTGCTCCGGCTGCGGACAGCGTGATCTCACAGGGTGTTGTATCGCAGGGATCACCGTCGATCTGGACGGGCACGGGGACGTCGGATTCGATGCGGATTGAGTGGGCTGTTACGAAGGGAATCTCAGGATGTCCGACGTGCCGATGCCCGCGCAGCAGGCGGCAGTAACGCAGCAGTGAGAATGCCCCGGGCTCGGGAAACACTCGCACACTGAGCAGGCCGTCGGTCGGGACTGCTTCGGGTACGAGTGGCAGGCCGAACGCGTACTCGGGGAAGTTGGCGATCACTGCCAGGCAGCCGGGGATTGGTTCCGGTGCGTCGTCGACGAAGACTCGCAACTGTGGAAACAAGTAGCCGGCGGCGGCAGACAGAATCGGCCAGGCATACGTCAGACGCGAGATGTTGCCTCGCCGGGAATTATGCAGCCGGTGAATGACGTGCGCGTCGAAGCCGACGCTGGCCATCAGCAGAAAGCGACGGTCTCCGAGCAGTCCGACGTCGATGGACTCGCACTGGCCGGACTCGATCTGGTCTGCAGTCTGCACTGCATCGCCACTGACTCCGAAGTGCCGGCACAGCAGGTTTTCGGTGCCCAGCGGAAACGGGCAGACCGGGACTTCGGGAAACCGGTTAATGACGTCGCAGACAGTTCCGTCGCCACCTGCCGCGATAATGCATCTCAGAGATTCCAGTTGCTCCGGCGACTGCAGCAGTTCGGTCAGCCGTTCCCGCGACTTGAACAGTCGAGGTTTCAGGCCGCGGCGTCGCAGTTCCCGGATCAGCGAGATCAGAGTTTCCCGCTTCTGGCCGCTGCCAGAGCGAGGGTTTCTCTGAATGGCGATCCATTGCTCGCTCACGAGACCAGCTCCAGAACTTCGGTCAGTGAATGAATGACGGTGCCTCGACCGGTTGCCGCAGCAGACTCGGATGCTTCGGTGCTGAAGAGCCGAGTTCCGCCACGGTCGATCAGGACGCCTCGAATGCCCGCCTGTTCGGAGCCCTGGACATCGTTGATCGCGTCGTCGCCGACAACGATCACCTCGTCGGGCGACGCGTCGACGAGTCTGAGCACGGCCTCGTAAAAACCGAGTGAGGGCTTGTTGAAGCCGACTTCTGACGAGACGACACGAACGCTGATCTCGTCCAGAGGCGGCAGGCCGTCGCAAACGGAGTGCAGCCGGCTGTCGAAGTTCGAGGCGACGGCGATGTTGAAGCCTCGTTCGCGAAGTCCGGCGAGAGTCGGGGCGACGTCGTCGAAACACGCCCAGGCATCGGGGCGTGCGAAATGGTCGAACAGCTCGCGGAAACAGTCGTCCGCAGCAGTCGGCGGCAGGTCGTCAAAGACTTCGGCGACGATCTGTCTCCAGCGTTCGACTTCGTCGGCT
>JAPOLP010000634.1 GCA_029977045.1 Planctomycetota bacterium | reverse complement strand
CGCCAGCCTGTTATAGGTTTCCCCCAGATGACTGCGTGCCTCAACGTGATCCGGTTGCTCGTCCAGGATCTCCTTACACAACGCCACTGCCTGCGGCTTCTGCCCGGAGGAATAGAAGGCCTTAGCGAGCCCCAGGCGAATGTCGATGCTGTTGTCGCCGCGATTGCGCAGCTCTTCAAACGATTCAATCGCTGTGGCAAAGAATCCTTCGCCGGTTCGGTTTGTCCAAGTTCACTGCGGATCGTGCCAAGGCGGTAGTGAGCCCACGCCAGTTCGGCCAGCAACTCCCCCGATTGCTGGTCGTCGTTCGTGAAGTCCGCGTAGAACTCCATCGCTGAAGCCAGCAGCCGTTCGCGCAGCGGCTGCAGTCCCGGAGCCTTCAGCAGCTCATCTTCCGTGACCTGGTTCAGAAAGCTGTCGACGGCTGAGTGTGCCAGAGCAAGATTCTCCACAGCCAGCGTCTTCTGGTTCTCTGCTTCTGTTCGCAGTTCTTCTTCCTGGGCACGTGCCCTCTCGGCTTCCTGCCGCAAACTGCGTTGCTCGGCTTCGGCCGCTTCCGCTTTTTCCAGCGCCGCCAGCGTCTTTGCCTGCTCGGTTTCAAGGTCCTTCGCAGCGATCGACGCACGAACCGCCTGCATGCTGCTGAAGACAGTCGCCAGAACCAGCACGCACGCCACCAGAGCCGACGTCAGCACGGCCGCTCGGTTCCGCTGATAGAGTTTCTTCAGTCGGTACGCCGCCGAAGCCGGCCGCGCCTCGATCGCTTCGTTGGCCAGAAAACGCTGCACGTCGTCGGCGAAGTCGCTGGGGGTCGAGTAGCGGCGGGACCGATCCTTATCCAGCGACTTCAACACAATGACATCGAGGTCGCCCCGGAACAGTTGCGCAAGCCGGTTGACATCACTGCCGCGCTTACCGGCGATCATCGACGAAGAAGCCCCCATCGAACTGAGCCGGGTGCTCATCGGCGGCGCTTCCTGTTCCTGAATCAGTCGCTGGATCTCAACGAAACCCGCCTTGCGCAGACTGTCGGCATCAATCGGCGTTGTGCCTGTCATCAGCTCGTAGAGCAGCACTCCGAGCGAATACACGTCGGTCCGTGTGTCGACATCCAGGCCACTCATCTCCGCCTGTTCGGGACTCATGTACGACGGCGTCCCAACCATCTGACCATAGGCCGTAAACAGCGTGCGTTCCGTCAGCTTCTGCGAGGTCGCCTTGGCCAGGCCAAAGTCGATCACCTTCACGACCGGCACACCGTCGTGCAGTGTGACCATCACGTTCGACGGCTTGATGTCGCGGTGGATGATCCCTTTCTGGTGCGCGTGCTGGACGGCACGGCACACGTCGATAAACAGCTTCAGTCGTTCCGCAGGCGGATACTTGTTCCTGTCACAGAACTCCGTGATGCGTACGCCTTTCACCAGTTCCATTACAAAGTACGGACGACCGTTGTCCGTCGTTCCCGCGTCGAGCACCTTCGCGATGTTTGGGTGGTTCATCAGCGCCAGTGCTTGACGCTCCGCCTCGAATCTCGCGATCACCTGGCTGCTGTCCATTCCGGCCTTGATGATCTTCAGCGCGACCATCCGCCGGACGGGCTGCTGCTGCTCGGCCATCCAGACCGACCCCATGCCGCCTTCGCCGATCTGCTGCAGCAGCTTGTACGGACCGATTGTGTTACCGGCAGTGTCGTCGGTCCGGGAACGCTGGACCGTCTCCTCGAGAGCCGGGTTCTGTGGCTCCTGATCGTCGGCGAAGAACGATCCGGCCTGCAGATGAGCCAGGATCAACGCTTCGATCTCGTCCCGCAACACGCTGTCGCCGCCGCAGGCTTCGTCCAGGTACTTCCGCCGCTCGCCAGCAGACTGAATCTCAATCGCGGCGCTGAAGATGTCTCGAATCGGTTGCGTCATCGTGCCAAGCTCAGTCGAGGAACAGGAGTGCTTCCAGAATACAGTGCTCCGTCTGACTGAGCGATGGGTCAGGAATTCTCTGGATTTTCTCCAGAATCAGTCCGCCATCGAGTCAGCCTGCAGCTTTCGATGCAGCCACGCCCGGGCAAAGGCCCAGTACCGCTTTGCCGTCGAAGGGGAAATGTCCATCAGCGCGGCAGCCTCGTCACGCGTCTGCCCGGCAAAACAGCGGAGTTTCACCAGTTGTGCTGCCGAGGAATCCACTTCTTCCAGACCAGCGAGTGCCTCGTTGAGGTCCAGAATGTCGCCGTAGCGTGGATCCCAGAAAAGCTCCACAACCGTCAGTGGCAGTTGGGGGGCGTCACCGCCCCGCTTCAGACGTCGCCGGTTCCGAGCATGGTCGACCAGAATCCGTCGCATCGCTTCGGCGGCCGCGCCGAAAAAGTGACCTCGGCCATTCCACTGATCGTCACCCGCTCCGATCAACCGCAGGTAAGCCTCATGCACCAGCGCAGTGGGAGGCAGCGTGTGATCCTGACGCTCACCGGCCATCCTTGCAGCAGCCAGTTTCCGCAGCTCATCATACACCAGCGGCAGAAGCTGCTCGGCGGCAACCCGGTTGCCTTCCTGAATCTCTGAAATCAGCCGCGTGACATCCGACATTGCAGGCGTGTCGTTTCCTGAACAAACAAATCCAGCCAATCCCGAAGGCGATCGCTGGCGGGACCACAGTCTCCCGGCCTCGGTGCTGCCCGCCATTCCCGATTCGGACGATACGTCGCCTTGCCCGGAATCTCCGTGCGAATCTCCAACAGCAGGTTGCCGCAGGCGACGTACAGCGACTTCAGGTCAGCTCCGCCGAAGGTGCAGTTGGTGATCGTGTCGACGGGCGTCTCGCGGAATGCCAGCAGTTTGCCTTCCGGCGAGATGACATGAATGCCGGGCTTTGTATCGAGCGTCTCGCTGGTACCGCGCGTCTTGTGCAGGCCGGCGGCGACATACAGGTTGCCCTGCGAATCGATGCACATGCCGTCGCCGCTGCGGCCAGGGTAAAAGTCGATCAGCACGCGCCCGTTCTTCAGGCTGCCATCGCCCGCGACGTCGTATACGCGGATGTCGCGATGCCGGTCAGCGTCAGGGTGAGCTTCGATCAGATACAGCTTCGACTCGTCCGGTGAGAGCACGATCCCGTTGGGCATATGCACCTCAGGCCAGGCCAGTACCTGAGCGACGCTGCCGTCCGGATCGATCCGATAAACGGCCTTCACATTCTCGCCGTCTGAATCCTCAACGCCGCTGCGTGAGGTGAAGTAGACGCGGCCCTTCCGATCCATGCACAGGTCGTTGGGCTTGGCGAATGGCTTGCCGTTGAAGTGGTCAGCAAGCACTCGAATCTCGCCCGTCTCACGATCCGTTCGCGTTACTCGCCGCGTGCTACCCTCGCAGCACAGCAGGTCGCCGTCCGGTGCGAAGTACAGCCCGTTCGTCTCGTTGCTGTTCTCGCGAAAGACCGACAGCGTCTTCGTGTCCGGCGACCATTTCAGAATTTTACTGACCGGCACGTTCGTGAAGAGCACGTTGCCTGCCCGGTCGACGGCGGGACCTTCGGTGAAGACTTTCTCATCATCGACTTTCGCCAGCACCTTTACCGGACCGAGGTAGTCGTCCGACTTCAGCCCGTCATACTTCGCCGGTTCCGCTCCGCGAAGCGACTCCCCACCCGCAAAGGCCCCCACTGCGAGCACGGAAAACGCCTGTTTCAGAAACCGGCGGCGGGACGATTTCTCGACTGAGAACTGTGGCAACATGACGTGACCTCGAATGTTTGAAGCGACAGGCAGTGGCGGTTTCGATTGTGCCCCTTTAAGCCGCCATTTCAAAGCGGACCGCAACTGTCCTTCGCTGATTGCTCGGCATACGATGCCCGCCGAACCTGCCTGAGCAACACTGCGGAGTCGACTTATGAGCCTGCTGCGACTTTCCCGAATCCCACTTTCAGCCCGCCTCTTCGCAACATGCGTGGCACTCTTTGTTGCCACGATACCAGGCTGCGGCAACGCCCCGGTCGCAGACAATGTTTCCGAAGATTCCGACGCCGAAACGACAACCGATTCGGAAACCGCCGCGTCTCCAGAAACAACCGAAGCCGCTCCAAACGAGCCAACGCCTGCTTCTTCGACCGACGCACCGATCGACGAGTCGCCGGCCACAAACACAATCGCTGCTACCGAGCCTGTCAACGAGCCAGCACAGACATCTGCAACAACAGCCGGTCCGGAGTCCCAGGGATCGCCTGCCGCCTCAGCCGCCTCGGAAGCAGCCGCTGCCGAACAACTCGAACGCGAACTTGCCCGACTG
>JAPOLP010000304.1 GCA_029977045.1 Planctomycetota bacterium | reverse complement strand
CTCGATCCGCAAGATATCGATCGACAGCGCCCCGCCAGTCGGGCACCGGACGTCCAAGTGCCGCTTCAAGCTTTCCGCAGTCGAGCACCGAGTAACCAGGACGGCGGGCCTTCGCACCGAAATCAGCGGACGAGATAGGTCGAACTACGGTCGTCAGGCCAGCACTCTGCAGAACGTAAGACGCCAGCTCATGCCAGGTCGTCGAGCCCGAATTTGTCGCGTGGTAGAGGCCGAATCGATCGGTCTGAACGAGTTCAGCAACAGCAGCAGCGAGGTCCGCGGTCGATGTCGGAGTGCAGTGCTGGTCGTTGACGACCGTCAGTTCGTCGCGCTCAGCTCCGAGCCGCAGCATTGTCTCGATGAAGTTGCCCTTGCCAGCTCCGCGTGAGCCAGCAACGCCGAACAGGCCGCATGTCCGGACGACAAAGTGCTGCGGACAGAGACTGCGCACGAAGTACTCGCCCTGCAGCTTGCTGGCCGCGTACGCACTCAGCGGGCCGGGAGCGTCGTCCTCGGAGTATGGAACAGTCCGCTCGGCATCGAGTCCGAAGACGTAGTCCGAACTGAAATGAACCAGCGGCAGGTTCCGCTCGGCACACCAGAGAGCAATCGTCCGAGGTCCGAGCGAGTTGATCCGAATCGCCAGCTCCGGCTCGTCTTCAGCCCGGTCTACGAGGTTGTACGCCGCCGTATTGATCACGAGGTCCGGCTGAGCCGCGTCGAGACAGCGGCGAATCGCCTCGTCATCCGCCAGATCGAAATCCGGTCGCGACAACGGAACGACCGAGTCGCCGAACAGCGAGCAGAGGTCAGTTCCGAGCTGCCCGGTCGGTCCCGTGAATGCGATTCTCACGGCTTAGCCCAGCTTCTTGTGCGCACCGTCGCACTTCGGAGTAGCCGCCGTGTGTTTGCAGGCACACAGTGAGACGACCCCAGACTGCTCGGCAGTAAAGACGTTCGGCACAAACGACGTCCCCTTGTGTTTGCCGTCGCAGAACGGCTGCGACTCGGCGAGTCCGCAGGTACAGAACGCGTACTTCTTTCCAGCTTCCAGCTCGACCTTGATGGGAGCACGACCGGCAATCACTGGTTTGTCAGACATAAAGGGCAATCCATTCTGAATGATCGTTCGAGACGAAATCCGTCGTTCGACGGCGGGCCGAACTGTAGCCACTCAGAACGCTCGATACAGGCCAAACCAGAAGGCGTCGGTGTCATTCACAACCGATCGACCATACTCGACGCGAACGGTCAGCGCTTCGACGAAGCTCAGCAGCGGGAGGTCGAAGTACAGCCCGGTTCCGACGGCCTGATCAACTCCGCCCTGCGAGCGATTAAAGATGTACGACTCGCCGACATCGTAAAACACCGAGCCCCAGACTGACCGCAGCGCCGCTAGATTGTCGAAGACCTCGGCGTCCAGTTCGCCGGTCAGCGGGTAGCGCCATTCGAGGCTTCCGATCCAGAACGCGTTGCCCTCGACCGAGTTTGCGTGGATGCCACGAAAACGCCCTGGTCCGCCGAAGCGGAAGTGCTCGCCGCTGTCGTCCCAGCCGTAACCGCCGCCCAACCGACCAGCGACTCGAGTCTCCGACAGCCAACCCAGATCGTCGGGCAGCCGCTTCACACCGGAAAGCTGAGCATCAACGCGGTTGTACGTTGTTCCGCTGCCGAACGCGCTGAATCCGTGCTCGTACGTCGCGTCGAACAGATAACCGCTGTCGGGGTTCCAGTACGGCATTCGCGAGTCCGCGTGGAATCGAACACCGAACGCCCGCACGTCGGCATAATCCGTCGCACCGGGAGTCATCGTCGGCGACCTGTCCTGGTCCGGGAAGAAGTTGTCGCCGAATCGCGAGTAGAACTCGACGTAGCTCAGGTTGTCGTAAATCAGGCTCGTTGTGTAAGCGAGGATCTTGCGGGCGAAAATCTTCGCCTGACTGCCGGGCGTGTTCGACAGTGTCGTCAGCAGCGAGTACTCGTACCGCGCTCCCAGATTCCAGTTCGGAGCCGGCAGATTGAAGAAGATCGCCTCGACGCCCGCAGCCAGATGGTCACGGTTGCTGTCGGCGCTGTAAGCAACGAACGGAGTGACGCGGTAGTTGTTGGCCTCAATCAGCGACGCGAAGAAGCCAACGCGGGCTTCCTCGTCGACGCCCGGTCCAAACACGATCGACTGCTGTTCCCACGGCTGCACAATCGAAGACTCGTCGATCGGCGTGTACAGCGGGCTGTAGCGAACAGCGATGTCCGGTCGCCAGTGATTGTTTCGCGGGTTGGAATCGGGCACCCAGTGCTCCGGGTCAACTTCGATCTGCTTAGGTGGCGACGGTAGCTCAACACTGACATCCCACTCGTTGTCCGAAACCTGCAGCACGTCGACGCGAACGTCCCGACGCGCGGCCAGTTGTGGATCCGACGGATCGAATGCCAGCGTCAGCTCAGACTCATGGCCGCCTTCGACCGGATATCGAAACGCGATCTCGACCGGCTCGGCGATCTCACCCGCCTGACGGATGCGGGCGACGGTGCGAACACCTGACTCCAGTCGAGTCGACGCGACTTTGCCGACATCCCAGTCTGCGCTGCGGGACGACCGCAACCAGTCGTCGAAGAACTGCTTCCAGCTCTCGCCGGTGAAGGCTTCCAGTTCCCGCTCAAAGTCATCGGCCCGCAGAATCCGGAACCGGTACTGCTCATACAGATGCCGCATGAAGGCGAAGAACCGCTCGCGCCCCATGCGATGCTGAATCAGGCCAGTGACTCGGGCTCCCTTGTCATAGACGAGGAAGAACAGGTTGTGCAGATGTCCGATCTCTTCGAGCGGTGCCAGCGATTTTCCGTCGCCGCCCCGATGCTGATACAGCGAGTAGCCGTTGTGAACCAGGCTGTTGTATTGAATGTTCGGCAGACCCCAGAGATTGCCATCCGGCAGGTCCAGCACGTTTGTGTTCTCGCCGTAGCGGTCCTGCATCCGGACTCGCGAGAACCACTGAACGAGCCCTTCATCAACCCACGGCTCGCGATAGCCATCGGTACCGACGGCCGAGTACCACCACTGGTGACAGATCTCGTGGCTGACCAGATGATCGACGTACTTCGAGGCGATCTGAGGAGCGTCGAGAATCCGAGCGTCGATCATCACCAGACCGGATGATTCGTTGCCGTTCCAGCCAAAGTAGGACTCGGCGATCTCGAACTCGTCGTATGGGTAAGGGCCGAACCAGTCGGAGTAAATACGGATGCACTCCGTCGCAATCTGCAGAGCGAGTCGAGCCTGCCCCTGGTGCTCCGGCAGAGCGAGCACTCGAACCGGCAGACCGTCGATGTCTGCTTCGTAAACTTCAAAGCGGTTACTGGCGACGACAGTGAAGTCTCGCAGAGCATCGCCGCGAATTTCCAGCAGTCGACGTCCCTGATCATCGAACGATTCCGACTGAACGCTGCCGCCCGTGGCAACTCGATGATCGCCGGGAACTCGAAGCCGCACTCGATAGTTACCGGCTTCGTTAAGCCACGGCTGGTGCCAGGGAATGAACGGAACCGGATCCCAGCCGCCCGAGCCGTAAACGGCGAGCACCGGATACCAGTTGAGCAGATTGGTGACACCCTTATGAGTGCCCAGCCGTCCCTGAATCTGCGGCAGATCGAGCCAATAATCGAGTTTCACCGTGACGGACTCGCCCGGCTGGACGGTGTCCGCCAGCTGAACCGTCATGTGAGTGTCGTACTGCTCGTCGAAACTCCAGGTGAGCCGGCTTCCGTCGTGCGTAGCCGATTGAAGGTGAAACCGCCCGCCTTCTTCGTCGAGAGCCGTTCGCGGATCGACCCGCAGCGACTCAAGCGTCCGCTTGCCGATCTCAAGCATCTTCTGACTGGGGCGATTGTTCGGGACAACCTGAAAGACCAGCCGGTCGGTCGCAGCCGGGCCGGGATTCGTCCACCGGACAACCTGTTCGACGGTCACCCGCCGGGCTTCCGGATCGAGATCGACTCCCAGCGAGTACCCTGGCAGTGAGAGATCGGTCGCTGGCGGCAGAGAAACTCGCCCCACAGGTTCGTCGACAAACGCGTGCCCGGTCGCAACCCAGCCAGCGTCTTCCGCGATCGCGCAGGGCAGAGCCGCCAGCAGCGCACAACAGGCGCTCAGACAGCGAAGCAGCAAACTGCGGGAGGGTACGTGCATGGGACAGCTTCTGCGGAGCGTTCAGGCCTGCCAGCCGTTTGCCAGGCGGGCAGCTGAATCACCAGTCTCGGGGAGGTCGAAGTTCGGGAGTGAGTGAGGCGGCACCGCAGTTACGAAGAGAACGGGACGCTTTAAGTCCTGAACCTCTCGCAGGTTAGAGTGCCGCAATTTATCCCGGCTTCCGCCAGAACCGGTCAAGACGGCTTTAACCGCTGACACTCGCCTGCCGGTTGTGAACAGATTCCGGGATCGTCCAATACTTCGGCAGGAACCGGTCGCAGGCTTCGCTCCACTGGCAGAACGCCGACATCGCACGATCAGGCAAACTTCAGGGATCGCAGCGAATCGCCGTCTGCAACGCTCGACGGGGTCAGAGCGACCGACATTACGTCGGCGCATAAAGAAAGGCCCTCGGAAAGCGGGCAATCCGGCGAGCTGGGTCGGGCTGAAAGATGCGAGTGGGTCGGCTCGACATCTACACCGGATCAGTTCGCCCGCTGCTGGGTCCGCGAGGGCCTTGCTGGGTCGGTCGTACCGGTTGCATGAATTGTGCCAGCCGCGGCTTCGACACCTCGGGCGCCGAAAAAAGTGGCCGTTTTGGCTCAAGTTGTTTGCAATCGAAGTTGAATTCGGGCGTAATCCGGCCTGTTCGGCGCTGACAGCGACCTCGTCATCGAGCGCCGAAAGAGCGCCGAAGTCAGGTATCGAGCCCATGCAACAGCAGTTTCACCGCCCCAAACTCCTTGTTCTGGGCCTCGGCACCAGCGTTGCTTTATTCTCGATCCTCGTCCTCGGGTTTGTCGGGACGTCACCTGACGTCGGACTTCGCGGCTTGCTCGCCGATACTGATTACCCTGACGACACCCAGGGAATGGTCATTCGCAAGCTCGTCAGCCCAGTCAGCTTCCAGCACTTTCCTGAGCCACAACCCGGCGACGTTCTCCGGCGAGTTCATGACCGACCAATCCGCACGTTCATGGACTACTGCCAGGCGATCCAGTATCTCCGCTCGGCCCCCATTCGCCCAAACGGGAAACTCGACGAGGGAACTGACCTCTCGGAATACCAGCCAAACTATTTCGACTCGCTGGTCGAGATCGGAACCGCTCGCTGGGTCGAGATCGAGTTTGAGCGGGGCAACGAGACGATTCGCGGCTGGCTGCTCGTCCAGTCTCTGCCGCTGTCAGAAGTGCTGGTGTCGTTTGTCTGGCTGCTGATTCAGGCCAGTCTGTTCGGGATTAGCGCGTTTTCCGCCTGGCACCGCCCGTTCGACCGTTCGACACGGCTGTTCTTCGTGATGTGCGGAGTCGCGATGGCTGGCTTCATCGGCGGGTTCCACTGGTGGGTCCTCTCGGCCAGTCCGTTGCTGAATATCCCGTTCGTGATCTGTGCCGTCCTGACACCCGCTGTCTCGCTGCATTTCTTTCTGAGTTACCCGAGACCCCTGCCGCCGCTTGACCGGGCGCCGAAGCAGACGGTGACGGGGCTTTACCTGGTGCCGTCAATTTCAGCGTCCATCTTCATCTGCCTATTTGGCGTCGCCTGGGTGCTCAGTGGCGGCGAGATGACGAGTGGAATGGTCTCGGCAGTCGACTGGTGCCTGCGGACTCTGCGTGCCTGCATTTACCTGTACCTCTCGTTCGCCGCCGTCTGTTACTTCGCGATGCTCGTTGCCCTGACGAGCGAATACCTGACGACGTCCAGCGTCTCCGAACGCAACCAGATGAAGTGGATGTTGCGGGCCGGTTTGTTTTCGTTGCTGCCGGTGCTGTACACGCTCGGACTGGCACTGTTTGACCGAACGGGACTGGCACTCGGAAAGGCGCGTCTCCCAATGTTCATGGCCAGCCTGTCATTCACTCTGGCCTACGCCGTTGGGATTGCCCGGTTCAAGCTGATGCTGGTCGACCAGCTTGTCACGCGCGGAATGCAGTACCACGCGAGCAGTCTGGGCCTGACGGTGGGCTACGGCGTCTGTGTAGCACTTGTCGCTTCCCTGGCGTTCGACCTGCATGTCACCGGAATGGCCAGCGGAACGCTGCAACAGGTACTGTCAATCGGAGCCGTTGTCACGCTGAGCGTGCTCGTGCTGACGCTCAGTCGTGACTCACTGCAGAAGAAGATCGACCGCCGCTTCTATCGCGAAAAGTACCAGCTCGACAAAGCACTGCAGCGAGTGAATCTGGCACTTGGCCGTCTTGAAGATCGCCAGACGCTGGCTCAGCGAATGCTGACATCCTGCGGCGAAGTCCTGGGCGCTGACAACGCCGCCCTGTACTCGCGGAACAATTCAACGAATGGATTTCAGCTGGTCGCCTTTAATGGCGAAGAGCTGTTTCCCGACCAGTTCACACTGCCAGGGGAGCTGGTTGAGTCGTTGTCCGGGACGAGCCCGCTGCAAAAGTCGGGAGGACAGCTCGACGATGCCAGCAGAGAACTGCTTCAGACTCTGGATTGTGAGCTGATTTATCCTGTCGAATCAGACGGCGAGATCGATGACGTCGTCCTGCTGGGACGACGTCGAGATGGAACTGCGTACTCCG